>NZ_JCBCUW010000059.1:0-29676 GCF_059862525.1 Pseudomonas sp. MF08875 | reverse complement strand
CTGGCTGAAACCTTGGGCAAGGCCGAGTTGAAGGGTCGCACGTTCGGGGATACTGAGTTCGTGATAGGACATAGTGGCAGCACCGTACCGGAAAGGTCAGGTGTTGCACTCAGTTTTTGCGGCCGCCGGTTTATTGGCAAGTAGGCAACTAAGCCTTTATTGTCGGTCGCGCTCTCTTTAGTACTGTTTTGTAGTTGTCCCCGGGTCAAAGCCTTGAATATCTGCAACTATTCAGGGGCTGGCCAGCGCACACAATAAAAACAAGGAGAGAGCAGATGTTGGGATATTGGTCGCACTACAGTAAGGACTATATAACGATACTTATGGTGCTCACGACGTGCTTCTTCGCACTGCCGATTTTTATCGCGCCGCTGCGCTGGGCACGGCTGATGCGCTGGGTGGTGCCTGAGGAAAAACACCTGGCCATCTACTTTGGCCGCTGCCTGGGGGCGTTTATTCTGGTGGTGGAGGCCACGATGTTGCGTTCGGCAACGACCGGCACCCATTTCAGCTATGCCTTTGATGTGTTGTTTGTGGTGTTTACTTTAATGGCACTGGTACATATCTATGGTGCGGTGCGTAAGATCCAGCCTATTACAGAAACTATCGAGATCGGTTTCTGGTTACTGTTGTTAGTGTTGAATACGTTGTTTTATCCCATGAACACTCTTGTGCTGTAGCGCCGTGCAGGCGCCAGGCTGGCCTGGCGCCTGCGGGCCTTATTGCTCCAGGCCCTCCACCGAACGGTGAATGACGCGGGCCTTGACCTCATAGGCGTAGCCCGTCAATTGCGCTTCGTGCTGTTGCAGGATCTGCCGCAGCCGCGCCAGGGCCTGGGCATCGGCGCTGTTGCCCGCCAGGTCCAGGCGCTGGGCGATCTGCGACAGTTCGACGGCTGACCAGCGCAAGTCCGAGGCGACTTCGTGCAGGTCGCGCCGCAGGTTCTGTTCCGGGGTATTGAGTCGCATGGTGATCTCCTCCAGGTTTGCTGTGGGCCCGGCCTAATCCTCTTGGGCAAGGTTGGCCAACCCTGCCGGCCGGGCGCGCTCTAAAACCTTAGCCCCTGGGGCGGCGCGGGTAGGGCCGTTGGTCTGCTAGTTGGCGGGCACCTATGCCCAGTTGTGGCAGCAAGCCTGCTCGCGTTAGCCATCAACCCGCCGCCCACGATGCGAGCACGGCGTGCGGGTGCTACAGTCACGCCCTTTTCTTCGGGGAGGTGGCACATGCGGTTAGTGATGGGAGCGTTGGCCCTGGTGATGTTGGCTGGGTGCGCGGCGCCGGCGATGAACGAGGCCCGTAGCAAAAAGCCTTACAAAACCCTGGCATCGAGCAAAGAGGCACAGGTGGTTGCGCAATGCGTGCAATTTGCCTGGCAGGACGAAGCGGTGTTCGGCGTGGACGCCAGCGGTTTCCTCGAGCCCGGCCAGGCCGGGGGCTACACGGTGTATACGGTGGCCGCCAAGTATTTTGTCGATGTGCACGGCGAAGCGGGCGCCACCCGCGTCAATTACTACGCGGGCACCGATGATTGGCCGGCCAAGCGCCGGCTGGCGGCCCTGGCCACTTGCCTCTAGGTTTCACCGAAAGCGGGGCAGGCGCGGTTCCTGAGGCTTGAGGGACGTGAGCGCGCGGGTCACCTGCGGTGTTTCGCGCTCGATTTCGCGCAGCCGGTCGCGCACGCGCAGTGCAGTGGGATGGCCGCCCTGGCGGTCAACCCAGTCGGCGATTTCCTTGCAAGCGGCCGCCAGGCGCAACTGACGTTGCTCCAGCAGGGTCAATACCGTGGTGATGGACTCTTTCTCGGACATGTGCAGCACCTCCATCCAATGTGTCGCGCGGCGGATTGGGCGCAAGGCCCGGATTTGCGAGCCTGCGTCGATGGGGCTGTTCCTTCAGCTGCGTTGAGTATAGACGGGCAAAAGGCCAGCGTTCACCACGCCTAGCGGGGCACGACGTGCTGGCTGGCGAGGTTCAAGCGCAAGCATTCCTTCTTTGCATCGGCCAGTTCGTCATAGCCGTCGCCAATGAAGCCCTGGGTGCGGGTATCGAGCACCCGGTACCAGTCCTGCGGCACCGCGTTTTGATCCGCTTCGCCCGCACGACGGCCGCGGATGCGGAACTTGTTGCAGCGCTTGACGATGAAAATGTCTTCCATGGCGACACCTCTCTACTTCTGGCCCCCCTCACTATAGAAGCGGGCCGCGAAGCTGCAATGATCGGCGTCAGCCCCCGTGATCGGCCGCACGCAAATGCCAGCCACTGGTTTGCCATGTCAAGTGGTGGGTGGGCGCGAGGGCGGCGATGAAATCCTCATCGTGGGACACCACCACCATCGCCGCCGGGCAGGTTGCCAAAGCTTGCTCGATGGCCTCCAGCGACTCCAGGTCCAGGTGATTGGTCGGTTCGTCCAGCAGCAGTAATTGCGCCGGCGTGCGCCGCCAAAGGGCTAGCGCCAGCGCTGCCTTGAGGCGTTCACCGCCGCTCAGGTGCGCGCAGGGTTGCACCACGCGGGCGGCGTCGAGTTGCAACAGCGCCAGGCGCGTGCGCAACTCGCCTTCGTCAAGGGTGGTCTGGGGGCCGAGCTGCTCGAGGATCGAACGTTGGTCGTCCAGCAGGGCCAGCGCTTGGTCGAGATAGGCGTGAGGCACGTGGGTGGTGCAGCGGCCGCCAATGGGCGCCAGGACACCGGCCAGCATCTTCAATAAGGTGGATTTGCCACAGCCATTGGGGCCATTGACGGCGATGCGCACCGGGCCGTGGACCGTGCAGGTGAGGCGGCTGCCGGGCTCGTTGGGCGCCAGCCAGGGCAATTGGGCGTCCACCAGGGTGAAGACCTGCCGCGCTGCTGGCACGGCGCTACCAGGCAGGGTGAACAGAGTGCTGGGGCGTTCGATGACCTGGCTGTAGGCCTGACGTACCTGGGCGTCGAGGTCGCTTTGGCGGGCCTGATGAGCGTGGCGCACATGGCCCATGATGTCCTTGGCCGCGCCTTTCATCCCGGCCCGCTCCGGGCGCGAGATATTGGCGGTGTCGGCGTTTTTACGCGAGGCGGCGGCGCGGCGCTGGATGGTGTCGTGCTCCCGTTGCTGACGCTTGCGCTCGCGGCTGCGTTCGTCGCGGGCGTGTTCCAGGGCCGCCTGGGCGGCAGTGTGTTGGGCCTCGCGTTGGGCCTGGAACAGCGCATAGTCACCGCCATAGTTGCGCAGGCCACGGGGCGTGAGCTCGACAATCCGCTGCACTTGGCGCAGCAGTTGGCGGTCATGGCTGATAACCAGCAAGCCGCCGCGCCACTGCGCCATCATCTGCAACAGCCAGGCCCGGCCAGCGCGGTCGAGGTGGTTGCTGGGCTCATCGAGGATCAATAGCGCGGTGTTGCCAAGGAATGCGCCGAGCAGGCCGATCCGCGCCAATTGCCCGCCACTGAGGCCATCGGCGCGCTGCTCGGGGCTGATCTGTTCCAGACCGGCCGCGTCCAGGCCCGCACGCACCCGTTGCGCCAGGTCCCAACGGTCGTCGATCCGTTCCAGGTCTTCAGGATTCGCTTGGCCTGCGGCCATGCGTGCCAACGCGTGCAGCACATCGGCAACACCCATCAGTTGCGCCACGCTCTGGTCCTGCGCCTGGGCGGGGAGTTGCGGCACATAGGCCACCGCTGCGAAGCGGCTGATGGCGCCGCCAGAGGGCGTCAACTGCCCGGCGATCAAGCGTGCGAGCAGGCTTTTGCCCACGCCATTGCGCCCGACCAGGGCGGTGGGGCGAGAGTCGAGGGTCAGGGACAGGTCATCGAACAGGGTCTGGCCATGGGCGAACTGGAAACAGACCCGATGCAGGGAAACGAGGGTGGGCAGCCGCGTGACGTCAGTCATCAGCACCTCCATAAAATGCGCAAAAGGCCAACAAGCGCCTGGGGCGGCTTGTTGCGAATACATTTTGGAAGGCTTAGAAGTTCACGTCGGCGTTCATCCAGCGGGCGGGGAAAGGGGGCCAGCCTAACCTGGCTGGCAATAGGCCTGCAAGCGTCGGGGGCTTAAGCCAGCACCGCTACCGCCTTGATCTGCGCCCACAGCGCTTGCCCCGGGTGCAACTGCAACTGATCGCGGGAATAGCGGGTGATCCGCGCCAGTAACGCGGTGCCGGCGGCGTCCAGGCGTACCAGCACATGGGCGCTGTTGTCAGCAGGGGTCTCTTCGACCACCGTGACCGGCAGGCGATTGAGGATGCTGCTCTGCCCACTGTCCTGCAGGCTCAGGCTGACGTCCCGGGCCTGGATTTTGACCCGCAGGGTGCGGCCATTGGCCACTGGGCCGTGGGTGACGCGGATGCTCGACACGCTGCCGGGAAGCTGCAGGGTCAGCAGTTGGTAAGCCGGGTCGTAGGTGTGTACCTGGCCTTCGATAATGACCCCGGCGTCATCGTCCAGGGCCAAGGGCAAGTCCAGGCGCGCCAGGGTCTGGGCGATAGGGCCGCTGGCCAGGGCCTTGCCCTGTTCCAGCAGGACGATATGGTCGGCCAGGCGCGCCACTTCGTCCTGGGAATGGCTGACGTACAGGATCGGGATGTCCAACTCGTCGTGCAGGCGTTCCAAGTACGGCAGGATTTCGCTTTTACGCTGGCTGTCCAGGGCCGCGAGGGGCTCGTCCATCAGCAAAATCCGCGGGCTGGTGAGCAAGGCACGGGCGATGCCCACGCGCTGGCGTTCACCGCCGGACAAATGCTGCGGGTGGCGCTCCAGCAGGTGGCCGATGCCCAGCAACTGAGTGGCCTGGGCCATGTCCACCCGGCGCTGGGCGCGGGGAATGCGGCGCAGGCCGAACGCCAGGTTGGCCCGCACCGACAGGTGGGTGAACAGGCTCGCTTCCTGGAACACATAGCCCAGGGCCCGTTTGTGCGGCGGCACGAAACGCTGGTTGGCGCTGTCCTGCCAGATTTCATCGTTGACCTGGACAAAGCCTTGCTGGGCTTTTTCCAGGCCGGCGATGCAGCGCAGACAGGTGGTTTTGCCGGACCCGGAGTGGCCGTACAGCGCGGTGATGCCGCGCCCGGGCAATTGCAGGTCGACATCCAGGGAAAAATCGGGGTAGCTCACCTTCAGGCGGGCGTGAATCAGGGTGGTCATCGCTCAGCTCCAGCCGGCTTTGGTCTGGCGGCTTGAGTAGAGCGCCAGCAGGATCAGGAACGAGAACACCAGCATCGCGCCGGCCAGCCAGTGGGCTTGGGCATACTCCATGGCCTCGACGTGGTCGTAGATTTGCACCGAGACCACGCGGGTTTTTTCCGGGATATTGCCGCCGATCATCAGCACCACGCCGAATTCGCCCACGGTGTGGGCAAACCCGAGGATGGCGGCGGTGATGAAACCGGGGCGAGCCAGGGGCAGGGTTACGCTGAAAAAAGTGTCCCAGGGGTTGGCGCGCAGAGTCGCCGCCACTTCCAGCGGCCGGGTACCGATGGCCGAGAAGGCGTTTTGCAGCGGCTGCACGACAAACGGCATGGAGTACACCACCGAGCCGATCACCAACCCGGTGAAACTGAACGTCAGGGTGCCCAGGCCCAAGGACTGGGTGAATTGGCCGAGAACGCCGTTGGGCCCCAGCGTCAGCAGCAGGTAGAAGCCGATCACGGTCGGCGGCAGCACCAGGGGCAGGGCGACAATCGCGCCGATGGGGCCGCGCAGCCAGGAACGGGTGCGCGACAGCCACAGGGCAATCGGAGTGCCGATTATCAGCAGGATCACCGTGGTCAGCGACGCCAGTTTCAGGGTCAACCAGATGGCGGCAATGTCAGCACTCGAGAGCGGCATTTAGAGCTGGTAGCCGTAGGACTTGATGACGGTGGCGGCTTTCGGGCCTTTGAGGTAATCGACCAGGGCCTGGGCGGCGGGGTTGTCCTTGCCTTTGTTGAGGATCACCGCGTCCTGTTTGATCGGCTCGTGCATGGCTGCCGGCACGATCCACGCCGAACCGCTGGTGACTTTGCCATCCTTGTAGATCTGCGACAGCGCTACGAAACCCAGCTCAGCGTTGCCGGTGGAGACGAATTGGTAGGCCTGGGTGATGCTCTGGCCTTCGACGAGCTTGGCCTTGACCTGCTCCGTCAGGTTCAACTTGGCCAGCACCTGGGTAGCGGCAAGGCCGTAGGGCGCAGCCTTGGGGTTGGCGATGGACAGGTGTTTGAACTGGTTTTTTTGCAGCACCTTGCCCTCGCCGTCGACATAGCCGTCCTTGGCCGACCACAGGGCCAATGTGCCGATGGCGTAGGTGAAGCGCGAGCCCTTGACCGTGTCGCCCTTGCTTTCGAGTTTTTGCGGTGTGGTGTCATCGGCGCTGAGGAACACCTCGAACGGCGCACCGTTTTTGATCTGGGCGTAGAACTGGCCGGTGGCGCCGTAGGCAATCACCAGTTTGTGTCCGGTGTCTTTTTCAAAATCTGCCGCAATCGCCTGCACCGGGGCGGTGAAGTTGGCCGCGACCGCCACTTGCACTTCGTCGGCCTGGGCCGGGCCAAAGGCGCAGAGGGCCAGCAGCGAAGCCAGGCATGTGGGGGCAAAACCAGAGACGCGAATAGTCATGTACAGCTCCGTGGCGAGGGTAGGCGGGCAGCGATTTATTAGAGGTAGGCCGCACCGGACTGGGGGATTAACGCTATGTAGTCGAATATATAGCGAATGGCCGCTAAACGGAACCGCATGGATTGCCGCACCCGTCGGCGCGGCGGTGGGTTTTCAGCGCCGTATCAGCAGCGCTAGGGCTTCGGCGGCCAGGCGCCGGGTCAACTCGGCGCTCGATTGCTCCACACCCAGGCGCAAGGCCTGGCCGGACCAGAGGTTGCCGAATTCGCCTTCGCGTTCGGCCCGCAGTGGCATCAGTGCGCCGCCGGCGAGGGGGAAGGCCGGCGCCTTGGGGTTCATCGGCCCCAATTCACGCATGACGCGGTTGACAATGCCCCGGGCCGGGCGCCCGGTGAACAGGTTGGTCAGCGCGGTCGCACTCTCGGGGGCGCTGCGCAGGGCATGGCGGTGGCTCGCATTGACCTTGGCTTCGGGGGTGAACAGGTAGGCGGTGCCCACTTGCACCGCCGAGGCGCCCAGCATGAACGCCGCCGCGATGCCCCGGCCATCGGCGATCCCGCCCGCAGCGATCACGGGCACACTCACGGCGTCGACGATTTGCGGCACCAGCGCCAGGGTGCCGACCTGGGTGTTGAGATCGTCGCTCAAGAACATCCCGCGATGCCCGCCCGCCTCGTAGCCCATGGCGATGATCGCGTCACAGCCCTGCTGCTCCAGCCAGGTGGCCTCGGCGACGGTGGTGGCCGAGGACAGCACCTTGGCGCCGGTGGCCTTGACCCGATCCAGCAGGGATTTTTCCGGCAGGCCGAAGTGGAAACTGACGACGGCCGGGCGGAATTCTTCCACCACCTCGCACGCCGCATTATCGAAAGGCGCACGGTTGGACACAGGCGTCGGGGCGTCAGGGTCCAGGCCCAGTTCCCGGTAGTAGGGCGCCAGCAGTTGTTTCCATTGCGCTGCGCGCTGAGGGTCAGCGGGGGCGTTCTGATGGCAGAAGAAGTTCAGGTTCAGCGGTTTGGCGTGCTGCTGGCCCAGGCTGGTCAGTTCTTGGCGCAGTTGCTCGACGCTCAACATCGCCGCCGGCAGTGAGCCCAAGGCCCCCGCCTGGCCGGCCGCAATAACCATCGCCTGGGTGGTTGCGCCCGCCATGGGCGCCTGGATGATCGGCAGGTCAATGCCGAGCAGGTCGAGAATGCGGGTGTCCGGCCACTGGCTCATATCGGGGGAGGGCTCCGAGGTCAAATTGAAGAGGACGACGGAGCGTTTGTAGCAGGAGTGGCTGGCATAAAGCCAGCGATGTGGCGGGTTACAGCGCTTTGCTGACGCTGATATCGCTGAGCACATCGTCACCGTCGCCGTGAATGGCCTTGAGCGCTGCCTCGGCTTCTTCCTGGCTGCCGGTGGCCAGTTGGGCGAACTCGAAGCGCCGCTCGCCATTGAGTTTGTACTTGATGACGTACTTGGTGGTCTGGGCCATGGTCGTTCCTCTGGTTCGGTTTAGCGCAGTTTCGAGCTGGAGCGGCGCACGATGCGGATCGAATGGGTCAGGGTGGGCTTGCGCGTCACGCTGATGGCGCGGTTGGTCACAGTGTCGATGGTGATGTTCCAGAAACCGGTGCTCGGTGCGGTGATCTTGGCCGGGAACTGGTCGAAGGCGCCACCGTGGTAGGTGTGGCGGCCGCCGTTCTTGAAGCTGCGGAAGTTGGCGTCGTTCATCAGGCGGATATTGCAGGTCTGGGAACACTCGATGATGACGATATCGTCTTCGTTGAGGTGCTCGCGCTGGTGGATAAATTTCATGGGCGCCTCCAGAAGGGCTCTTTTTGCAGTCAAAACAATGGCCCGCAGTTTATCAGCACAGACGGCGGATTATCTGGCCAGCAGCAGTGGCCTGAAGAAAATAAGCGCCGGTTGCGAAGGTTTATGCGGAGAAAAGCAGGCTTTACGCTGTCCGAGCGTCTTTATCGGAGGTTTTGTATGAAGCGGCTTGTGTGGATTCTGGCCTTGGCCATGGGCGGTTGCGCGACGGTGTCGGATATCCGCCAGGCGCCACCGACCCTGGCGGTGATTTCAGGGAAGGAGCCCAAAGCCTACGGCCAATGCGTGGTCGAACGCCTGGCAGATAGCCGCGGGGCCATGCAAATGGAGCCGTACAAGGGCGGCATCCGGATTATCGTGGCGCAGAAACTGTCCATGGGGCCGGCAGCCATCCTGGAAATCGACGACCGCTCTGGCGGTAGCAGCATCAAGCTCTACGAGCGCATGTCCAACATGCCGCTACGCCCGCAGGATGTGCGCGAGGCCGCTACAGCCTGTATTTCTGGCTGACGGTGAACGCTGGCATCCGATAAACTGTGGCAAATTTGCATCAATGCCGCCCAAGGCCTGCTTTGGGCGGCATTGTTTTTGGAGCAGCCAACATGAAACGTGAACACGTCACGCAACGGCATGCCGAGGGTCATATCTCGGCGACCCATGTGATTCAAAATCCGGCGAACTCCGGGGAATGGATCGTATTCTTCAAGAAAAGCGCTGGGCGCAGTTTTTTCCTGGTGGACGACAACGATGAGGTCGAGTCCTTCGCTCGCCTCGACGACTTGATCGAAGTGGTGCGCGGGTTGGGGATCAAGTTCGCGGAAATCCATATGTAGAAGGCCCAGGGCCTTTTACTTGCAAACGACCACCACGCTACGGCCCTTGAAGTTGCCCACGTCCACGCCCAGGGTCTTGTCGCTTTCCGGCACCGATGGGGTGCCGTCGGTGCCGATGATGTTGTAGCCGGTCCCGGCGCAAGACGCATCGGCCTTCTCATAGCAGGTGGCCCAGGAATTGGCTTCGCCTGAGCAATCAATCGTCAGCCCCTGCTGGCCGTTGTTCAGGTAGGTTTTTTCGGCCGTGGCGCAACCGCTCAATGTGACCGCGAAGGCGCAGATAAACAGGGCTTTTTTCATGTGTCGATTCATCCGGATGCTGAAGTCGCCGCGGGCGCGGCAAATACCTTTGCGCAGGCTATAGCCAAAGGCCATTTACGTACAGGCAAATACGCCGGGGCGTTGCGGGGAGCAAGGCCCTGGTGCGGGCATCAGGACTGTGGGTTCTTGCGTTTGCGGGTGAACGCAGTGGGCTGGTCTTGCAGCACGCTGGCCACTTCGATGGCCAGTTCCTGGGTGGGGAAGGGGCCGGCGATGTTTTCGCCGCCAACGCTGTCTACCCACCATTGGCCGTCTTTGGCCTGGTTGATCTGGTAACCGTTAACACTTTTTGTTGCCGACATCTAATCTGTCTCGTTGGTTGAATCAGGGGCGCAATGATAGCCCCAAATTCGCGCTCATGGCATTTCGTCGCAGGTGTGCGGCCCTTTATAGCGGTACGGCAGGAACTTACGGGCGGATTATTTCTCTATGTTGACATCGGTTCGCCATCGCAGGCCATTGTAAGCTCTACCGCGCCTGATTAGACTGCGCCAAAATTCGTCCATACAGCCCTTTCAAGGACTCATATGATTAAGAAATGCTTGTTCCCAGCAGCCGGCTACGGCACTCGCTTCTTGCCAGCGACCAAAGCCATGCCCAAGGAAATGCTGCCGGTGGTCAACAAGCCACTGATCCAGTATGGCGTCGAAGAAGCGCTGGATGCCGGCCTGACCGAGATCTCCATCGTCACCGGTCGCGGCAAGCGGGCGCTGGAAGACCATTTCGATATCAGCTATGAGCTGGAAAACCAGATCAAGGGCACGGATAAAGAGAAGTACCTGGTCGGCATCCGCAAACTGCTGGACGAGTGTTCTTTTTCCTACACCCGCCAAACCGAAATGAAAGGCCTTGGCCACGCGATTCTGACCGGCCGCCCACTGATTGGCGACGAGCCTTTCGCCGTGGTACTGGCGGACGACCTGTGCGTCAACCTGGAAGGCGACGGCGTGCTGACCCAGATGGTCAAACTGTACAAACAGTACCGTTGCACCATCGTGGCGATCCAGGAAGTCGATCCGCAGGAAACCCACAAGTACGGCGTGATCGCCGGCGACCTGATCGGTGATGACCTGTACCGCGTACGCAACATGGTCGAGAAACCAAAACCCGAAGATGCGCCGTCGAACCTGGCGATCATCGGCCGTTACATCCTGACCCCGGACATCTTCAAGCTGATCGAAGAAACCGAGCCGGGCAAGGGCGGTGAAATCCAGATCACCGATGCCCTGATGAAGCAGGCGCAGGACGGTTGCGTCATTGCCTACAAGTTCAAAGGCACGCGCTTTGACTGCGGCGGCGCAGAAGGCTACATCGAAGCGACCAACTTCTGCTTCGAACACTTCTACAAGACTGGCAAGGCCTACTGATACGTTCAGGCTGTGCTGTCAGGAAAAGCCACCTTCGGGTGGCTTTTTCATTTTTGATCACCAGGCCCCTTACGGCGCTGGCCGAAAAAAACACAGCGGGTATGCTGCTTGCCTGCCGAGGAGAATGAAATGGCCTACGATTTTGACCTTTATGTGATTGGCGCCGGTTCCGGTGGTGTTCGGGCTGCGCGCTTTGCGGCCGGTTTTGGCGCGAAGGTGGCAGTGGCCGAAAGCCGCTACCTGGGCGGCACCTGCGTTAACGTGGGCTGCGTGCCGAAAAAACTGCTGGTGTACGGGGCGCACTTTGCCGAGGACTTTGAGCAGGCGAGCGGGTTTGGCTGGTCGTTGGGCGAAGCGAAGTTCGACTGGGCGACCCTGATCGCTAACAAAGACCGGGAAATCAACCGGTTGAACGGCATCTACCGCAATCTGCTGGTCAATAGCGGCGTGACTCTGCATGAAAGCCACGCCAAGGTGCTGGGGCCACACGAAGTGGAGGTCGACGGCCAGCGCTTCACTGCCGAGCACATCCTGATCGCCACCGGTGGCTGGCCGCAGATTCCGGATATTCCGGGCCGTGAACACGCCATCAGTTCCAATGAAGCCTTCTTCCTTAAAGCGCTGCCCAAGCGGGTGCTGGTGGTGGGCGGTGGGTATATTGCGGTGGAATTCGCTGGCATTTTCCATGGCCTGGGCGCGCAGACCACGCTGGTGTATCGCGGCGATTTGTTCCTGCGAGGCTTTGATGGCGCGGTGCGTCAGCACTTGCAGGAAGAGTTGGTCAAGCGCGGGATGGATCTGCAGTTCAATGCCGACATCGAGCGCATTGAGAAGCAGGCCGATGGCAGCCTGAATGTCACCCTCAAGGATGGCCGCCAGTTGGCCGCCGATTGCGTGTTCTACGCCACCGGTAGGCGGCCGATGCTCGACAACCTGGGCCTGGAAAACACCGGGGTCACGTTGGACAAGCGTGGCTTCATCGAGGTCAATGACCTGTACCAGAGCGCCGAGCCGTCGATCCTGGCCATTGGCGATGTGATCGGCCGCGTGCAACTGACGCCGGTGGCGCTGGCCGAGGGCATGGCGGTGGCGCGGCGGTTGTTCAAGCCTGAGCAGTACCGCCCGGTGGATTACAAGATGATCCCGACGGCAGTGTTCAGCTTGCCCACCATCGGCACTGTCGGCTTGAGCGAAGAGCAGGCCCGGGAAGAGGGCCATACGGTGCAGGTGTTCGAAAGCCGCTTCCGCCCGATGAAACTGACCCTCACCGACTGCCAGGAGCGCACCTTGATGAAGCTGGTGGTGGACGCCAAGACCGATAAGGTTCTGGGTTGCCACATGGTCGGCCCGGACGCTGGGGAGATCATTCAGGGCCTGGCCATAGCGGTGAAGGCGGGCGCGACCAAGCGTGATTTCGACGAAACCATTGGCGTACATCCTACAGCCGCTGAAGAATTCGTCACCATGCGTACACCTGTCGAGCGTTAGCTATCGCTTTGCGTCGCCGCCTCTAGCGCGGCGGCTTGCAAAGCCTGTAGCTGGGCCTCGGTGTTGGCCAGGCGCAGTTGCAATTGCTGCCCGGCCTGCTGATGTTCCGCGCTGCTGCGCTGCAGGGTCTCGCACTCCAGGCTCGCCACCCGCAGGCGTTCCTGGAGGAGGGTGCGCTCGCTGTCGCTGTGACGGGAATGCGCTATGTGTTGTTCATGCTGCTGGCGAATCTCGCTCAGTTGCTCCCGGGTCAGGCTCAGTTCCCGCAGCGTGGCGCGGTTTTCCGTGAGTAAACGTTCGTTATCGCGGTGCAACTGGGTGATTTCATCCTGGCGCACCATGGCGCTTTGCTGCGCCTGACGCACCTCCATTTGCAGTTGCTGCAACTGCCCCTCATGCCGACGCTGTTCCTGTTCGCGCTGTTCCTTGATTGCACTGCGGTAATGCTCCAGTGCATCGCGGGCGTGCAGGTGTTTTTCCTCCAATGAGCTGATCTGCTCTTGCTTGTCCTTTAGGCGCACCTGTGCGTCGCTCAACGCTTGGCTGAGGCCGGCGTTGCGGGTTTGCTCGCTTTGCAGCATCGAGTGGGTTTCCCGCAAGCGGGCGCTTTCCTCGCTCAGTGCCACGCCTTGGACGTTCAGTTGCTGCTGCAAGCGAGCCTGTTCGGCCGTTGCCTGGGTGAGGGTTTGTTGCAGGCTGGCGCGCTGTGCTTCAAACGCCGTTGCGGCCTCGGCAAGCGGCGCTTGGGCCTGCTCCTCCAGGCGCTGGGCCAGACGCGCGACCAGTTCTGTCAGTTCTTCATTCAGAGAGGCCGTTGCACCGGTGGGCTTCGGATCGCTGCCCTCCAGCTCTTTTAAATAGCGGTGGATGGTGGTTTTGGAGCCGGTATTGCCCATCTCGATACGTACCGCGTCGATGCTCGGGTGCTCACCCCGGGCCAGCAGGGCCAGGCGTGCCGTTTGCACCACCGCTTTGTTTATACCGCCGCGCGCCATGTCATCTCCTACGATTTCGTACTGTGGTATGTACCCTGTAATTACATACCATATCATAACCCAACAATATTGATATCAAGGCAATAACTGGCATGGGATATACTGGTATTACCCCGCGCCAGAGTCTTTTTCGCGAGATTTGGTCCCTTTATGCCGTACACCCGCCCGGGATTTGCCCATGAGTGATCTGGATCGCTATTTACAAGCGGCCACCCGCGACAACACGCGCCGTAGCTATCGGGCGGCCATCGAGCACTTCGAGGTGACCTGGGGCGGCTTCCTGCCCGCCACCAGCGACAGTGTGGCGCGCTATCTGGTGGCACACGCCGGCGTGCTGTCGATAAACACCCTCAAGCTGCGGCTTTCGGCGCTGGCGCAATGGCACAACAGCCAAGGGTTCGCCGACCCGACCAAGGCCCCAGTGGTACGCAAGGTGTTCAAGGGCATCCGCGCGCTGCATCCGGCCCAGGAAAAACAGGCCGAACCCTTGCAGTTGCAACACCTGGAGCACCTCATCGCTTACCTGGCGTTGGAGGCCGAGCAAGCATTGGCTGGGCACGATCAGCCCCGTTTACTGCGTGCCCGGCGCGATACGGCGCTGATTCTGCTGGGTTTCTGGCGTGGCTTTCGCAGTGATGAGCTATGCCGCTTGGAGGTCGAGCAGGTGCAAGCTGTCGCCAGCGCAGGCATCACCCTCTACTTGCCCCGCAGCAAAAGTGACCGGGAGTACCAGGGCAAAACCTATCAAACCCCGGCTTTGGCGCGATTGTGCCCGGTGCAGGCCTATATCGAATGGATCAACGCCGCGGCGTTGGTGCGCGGCCCGGTGTTTCGCAGCATTGACCGCTGGGGCAACCTGGGGGACGAGCCGCTGCACGCCAACAGTGTGATCCCGCTGCTGCGCCAGGCGTTGTCGCGCGCCGGGATTGCTGCCGAGCACTACACCAGCCATTCCTTGCGCCGCGGCTTTGCCACGTGGGCACACCGCAGTGGCTGGGATTTGAAGTCGCTGATGAGCTATGTGGGCTGGAAGGACATGAAGTCCGCGATGCGCTACATAGACGCCAGCCCCTTTGTGGGCATGACGCAACTGAGCGAGCGCAGCGTGGGCGACTGACTCAAGGTTTCTTCTATTAATAAGCTGCGCTGATAGTCAAAACCAATCGGTAGCATCAGCTTTGGCAATGAGCCAGTACGCCGATGAATGGCTAAGATTCTCCCCATCAACTTTTCAACCCTGACGGAGAATCAACGATGCCTATCATCAACAGCCAAGTTAAACCGTTCAAAGCCACCGCATTCAAAAACGGCGCATTCGTCGAAGTGTCCGACGCCGACCTGAAAGGCAAGTGGTCTGTGGTGTTCTTCTACCCGGCTGACTTCACCTTCGTTTGCCCAACCGAGTTGGAAGACCTGGCCGACAACTACGCCGAATTCCAGAAACTGGGCGTCGAAATCTACAGCGTCTCCACCGACACCCACTTCGCCCACGCGGCCTGGCACAACACTTCGCCAGCCATTGGCAAGATCCAGTACACCATGATCGGCGACCCGACCCTGACCATCTCGCGCAACTTCGATGTGCTGATCGAAGAAGCAGGCCTGGCAGACCGCGGCACCTTCGTCATCAACCCTGAAGGCCAGATCAAAATCGTTGAAATCAACGATGGCGGCGTCGGTCGCGATGCTTCCGAGCTGCTGCGCAAAATCAAGGCCGCTCAGTATGTGGCCGCGCACCCGGGCGAAGTCTGCCCAGCCAAGTGGAAAGAAGGCGAGGCCACTTTGGCGCCGTCTCTGGACCTGGTCGGCAAGATCTGACACTGCGTTCAGGTCGAGGGCGATGAGCACTTGAGCATGTAAACCGCATCGCCCCACAAAACGCCTGGGCGATTCTGCCCGGGCGTTGTTTTTTCTACCGAACCAAACATGGAGATCGCCCGTATGTTGGACGCCAATCTTAAAGCTCAATTGAAGTCGTACCTGGAGCGGGTCACACAGCCGATCGAGATCGTTGCCTCACTCGACGACGGTGCGAAATCCCAGGAAATGCTCGCGCTGCTCAAAGACGTCGCCAGTCTTTGCAGCCTCATCACATTGCTCGACAACGGCACCGATGCGCGCAAGCCCTCGTTCTCGTTGAACCGCCCGGGTGCCGATATCAGCCTGCGTTTCGCCGGCATCCCCATGGGCCACGAATTCACCTCCCTGGTATTGGCCCTGCTGCAAGTCGGCGGCCATCCATCGAAGGCCAGCGCCGAAGTGATCGAGCAGATCCGCTCGCTCAAAGGCGAACTGAACTTCGAGACCTATTTTTCATTGTCTTGCCAGAACTGCCCGGACGTCGTCCAGGCCCTGAACCTGATGGCGGTACTCAACCCCAACGTGCGCCATGTCGCCATCGACGGCGCGCTGTTCCAGGCTGAAGTGGACGAGCGCCAGATCATGGCGGTGCCCAGCATTTACCTCAACGGCGTGAACTTTGGCCAGGGCCGCATGGGCCTGGAAGAAATCCTCGCCAAAGTCGACACCAGTGCCATCGAGAAACAGGCGCAGAAAATCAGCGCCAAAGATGCTTTTGATGTGCTGGTGGTGGGTGGCGGCCCGGCCGGCGCGGCGGCGGCGATCTACGCAGCGCGCAAAGGCATCCGCACGGGCGTTGCGGCGGAACGCTTTGGTGGCCAGGTGCTCGACACCATGGCGATCGAGAACTTTATTTCGGTGCAAGAAACTGAAGGGCCGAAACTGGCCATGGCGTTGGAAGAACACGTCAAGCAATACGATGTGGACATCATGAACCTGCAACGGGCCAATGCCTTGGTGCCTGGGCAGCACGGCGTGCTGCACGAAGTGCGTTTTGCCAGTGGCGCGAGTCTCAAGGCCAAGACGGTGATCCTGGCCACCGGCGCCCGCTGGCGCGAAATGAATGTGCCCGGCGAGCAGGAATACCGCAACAAGGGTGTGGCTTACTGCCCGCATTGCGATGGCCCGCTGTTCAAAGGCAAGCGCGTGGCGGTGATTGGTGGCGGCAACTCGGGTGTCGAGGCCGCCATCGACTTGGCCGGCATCGTCGCCCACGTCACCCTGTTGGAGTTCGACGTGCAATTGCGCGCCGATGCGGTCCTGCAACGCAAGCTGCACAGCCTGACGAACGTGACGGTGATTACCCATGCGCAAACCACTGAAGTCACCGGCGATGGGCAGAAGGTCAACGGTTTGCGCTACAAGGATCGCCAGAGCGACGAAATACGCAGCGTTGAATTGGAGGGGATTTTCGTGCAGATCGGTTTGTTGCCCAACACTGATTGGCTCAAAGGCACCGTCGAGTTGTCGCCCCGTGGCGAGATCATCGTCGATGCCCGCGGCGAAACCTCGATTCCGGGCGTGTTTGCCGCAGGCGACGTGACCACCGTGCCGTACAAGCAGATCGTGATCGCGGTGGGCGAGGGCGCCAAGGCTTCCCTCAGTGCGTTCGACCACCTCATCCGGACGTCGGCACCGGCCTGATTGCCCGATTGCAGGGCCCGTAAACGACAAACCCCAGGAGCGATCCTGGGGTTTTTTTTGTATGCGCGGCGTTTACAAGGCCGCAGGCTGGATGATTTCCACCCAATAGGCGTCAGGGTCTTTGATAAAGGCCAGGCTTTTCATGCGCCCGTCGTTGAGGCGTTTCTGGAAGTCGCAGCCCAAGGCTTCAAAGCGCTCGCACGCGGCGCGGATGTCCGGCACCGAAATGCAGATATGGCCAAAGCCGCGTGGGTCGGTGTTGCCGTTGTGGTAGCTGAAGGTGGGGTCGTTCTCGGTGCCGTGGTTGTGGGTCAACTCGAGAATGCCGGGGATGGATTTCATCCACTCGGTACGGGCCCCAGAGTCGGCGGGGATGCTGTTTTTATCGACGAGCGCGAGGAAGTACAGGCTGAACTCGGCTTCAGGGAAGTCGCGTTTTTCCACCAGCGAAAAGCCGAGGATGCGGGTGTAGAAGTCCAGGGATTTGGTGATGTCCTTGACGCGCAACATGGTGTGGTTAAACACGAATTGGGCGGTGGCGGCGTCAGGTTGGGCGGTCACGCCCGGGAAGGTGTTCAGTTCGTGCAGGCTCATGAGCCCTCCGGAAAATAGAGAAGTGGGCAAACGGCGTGGCTTGCGGTCAACCGCTGGCATGATACGCAACGGCTGGTGCCAAGGCCAACGGGCTATTGCCTCGCTGCCCGCGTGGGCCCAGACTTTACCGCTTCGCCCGTGAGCCTTGAGTACCTTGATGATCCCCCGCGTGCTGCGCGCTTTACTCTGTGCCCTGGCCCTGCCGGCCACCGCTAATGCCTTGGCTGCCGCCCCGGTCGTCAACTGGCCTGCTGGCTGGCAACCCGAGGAGGTGACGGTGGATGCCCACGCGGCAGCTTCCTCTCTATCCCGGCAACGTGCGGTCAAGTATGACGCCACGGGCACGCCGGTGATGGTGATGGAATTGACCATGACTGAGGTGGCCCCCGACCATGTAGTCAATGTGCAGGGGGTGTTATTGGAAATGCGCAAAAGGGTCCAAAAGGATTTTTCCGCAGGTGGATATCAAAGCGTTTGCAATCGAATACACCCATCCAAGTTGGCGCAGTTAACAGCATTCGAGACCACCTGCACAGTTACTCGCAACGGTGAACATGTGCTGTCGCAAACCTTAGTCACGGCCGTGGATGCCCGCCGGGCTTTTGTTTTTTCCTATGCTGGACAGGCTGCCGAGTTTTCCTTGAATCAGGCGCAGATACTCGCTACGCGCAATAGCTTGCAGCTCTAGTTTAAAAGTCGATGTTCAAAAGCGTGCCTTCGTGGCTAAAAACTAATCATAAGGCGCTATGTAAAAAGTTGTGCGACAGGTTGATCCGGTGAATTTCCGCGGATCTGCGATGGGTATACATGGGGGACTACGGCGCAGGCCTATTTGAACCGCCCCGCAACTTTCGGCATAACTAAAAAAGCCCTGCACAGGCAGGGCTTTTGATGAGCAGGTATCGCTTACCCACGTAGCCAGGAATCAACGGTCGTGGCGCCGTATTGCTCCTTCCAGGCCTTGAGGCCACGGTGGTTGCCACCCTTGGTCTCGATCAGTTCGCCGGTGTGTGGGTTCTGGTAAACCTTGACCACACGGGCGCGGCGGGTTTTCGGCGTGACTGCCAGCGGGCTCGATTTGCTCGGGTGCGGATCAAGGATCGCGATAATATCGCGCAGGCTTTTACCGTAGGTTTTCATCAGGCCCTGGAGTTTTTCCTCGAACTCGATTTCTTTTTTGAGTCCGGCGTCATTCTTCAACGATTCCAGCTGCGCGAGCTGTTCTTGAAGGGCCTTTTCAGCGGCACGAAATTCAGCGAGTCTGGACAATATCTTTACTCCAATAATGTATTTGGCTGATACCAACCGAGAACCTGGCTCTAAGCCAAAATCTTGAAATGACCTGGTGTAAATGGCGTGCCTGCGATTTTGCGCAGACAGGAAAAATTGTAGTAGTTAAAGACGCCGGAGTAAATCACGGCGTGGCGCTTATCTACTTCGAGCGGTTTAGTACGCTTGTATGTACAGCCTGGTTAATGTTTGCTTAATGCAACAAGGAACTCATCGCCTGGCATCGGGCGGCCGAACAGATAGCCTTGCAGATAGTCCACGCCCTGGGCGGCCAGATACTCACTCTGGAGCACTGTCTCCACCCCCTCGGCGACAATCCCCAGGTCCAGCTTGGCCGAGAGTTCGATAATGCTGTCGAGTATGTGCCGGGAGAGGGCGTCAATACCGATCATTGCCACAAAACTCTGGTCGATTTTCAAGAAATCCACCTTGAACTGGCGCAAATAACCCAGGCTGGAATGCCCCGTGCCGAAGTCATCGATGGCGATCAGCACGCCCAAGCCGTGCAATTGTTCAAACAGTTGATGGGTGATCTCGGTGGGCTGAATCAGCTCGCGTTCAGTCAGTTCCAGTACCAGTGAAACCTTGCCCGGTGGGAAAGCCGCCAGAAACTCGCGGCAATCGTCCACCAATGCCAAATCCAGGCAGTGGCTGGCGGTGATGTTCACGCCCACATGGAAGCCATCGACCAGTTGCGCGGCATGGGGGGCGAGCACGGTGGAGGTTTGGCGCATCAGCGAGCGGGTCATCGGCACGATCAACCCGCAGTGTTCGGCGAACGGGATGAACATGTCGGGGCGCACCAGGCCTTGCTTGGGGTGCTGCCAGCGCATCAACACTTCAATCCCGGCCCACTGCATGGTGTCGCCGCGCACCACTGGCTGGAAATATGGAATGAACTCGCCGGCCTCCAGTGCGCGGTGCAATTCATGCCCGGGCCAGGACGTGCGTTTTTGCAGCCAATGGCCGAGGACGGCGGACAATGCCCCGAAAAAAATCAGCAGGCTGAACAGTGCAGGGTAGCGGGCCTTCATGTAGCGCCAGACCTCACCTTGCGGCATGCCCGCGGCGACGCTGTAGGGATAACGCGAGGAACTGAGGTGACTCGGCGCCACCGGGTAAGAGGGTGGCGTGGAATCGAGCACCTTGCCCTGTGAAGACAACCAGTTTGGCCCAACTTGCAATAGCAGATCGCTATAAGGACTGATGAGGCGCAGCGCATTGGTCAGGTGATAGCCATCGACCGTGGCCAGCGCCCCACGGCGGCCTTCGCTTTGGCGATAGACCAACAGTGCCGTGTCAGGGGTGAGGGGATTGCCAGGCATTAGCAGCAACTGGCCCGCGACGTAATCCTCGGCCTTGAGTTCGGCCACGAAGCGGTCGCCAAAAAGCGAGCTGCAATAGTTGACGCTATCGAAAATCAGATTGGTAGAGCGCACGAACGGGCGCCGAGTCACTTGTTCACGCAACGCCAGTTGCCTGTCACGGTCGCATGCTTGTCCGGCCAACGGCAGTAGTGCGCGTGCGGCTTGTTCGGTGTTGTCGAGCATCAGGTCGAATTGACGTACCGCCTCCTGTGCGGTGCGGGCCGTGGAGTCCTCTAGGCTGCGCTGCGCCTGCAGATAAAGAATGGCGAAGCCCAGGGCGATGGGCACGGTGCCAATCAGCAGGGTGATGACCAAACGGGCTGATCGCGACCGGCGACCTTTGACAGTCAATGGCATTGGCAAAACCTGTGGGGAGCTTGAGGATCTTCGTTAAAGGGAAGAAGCCGCCAATGAAAGCGCTATCAGCAGATCAACGCATGATAGATGGCAACCGGGAAGTGCGCTTGTCTGAAAGGGCTTGGCGAGTGAATGCACCGTCAGGGGCGGGTCAGTAAATGGTCGCGAGGGCAACTTTTATGTTTCTCGTTATTTATGTTCACCGCAAATAAATAAATGGTCGGCGGGGGCAGGAATTGTATTGCGACAATAAATAAAACATTGTTTAAGTTGATTCATTTTGAGGTCTGTGTCTTTTTGCCGGCAGGGAGAGTAGGAGCCTGATATGCCTTGTATTTTTCAGGTGCGTGTCAGACATATTTTGAATAATCAGAAAAAGTTTCAGGTGATATGAGCGTGTCTACAGCTGCATTGTTAACCATTATCGTGCTGGATAAACAGGCCTTGATCCGAGAGGCGCTCGAGGCCAGATTGTCGCGGGAAAGCGATTTCCAAGTAGTGGGCGTTTATGCCTGTAGTGCGCAGCTAATAGAGGCCCTGCGCCGATCGGCCAGCGATGTGCTCATCGTGGACTATCAGTTGGGTGAGGAAGACCTTGACGGGGTGAGCCTTCTACAACTACTGCATAATCGCTACCCGCACCTGCGGATTCTCATATATTCCGCGCTGGAGATGCCATCAACGATAAAAATGGCTCTGCGGGCAGGCGCCAGCGGCTACTTTGGGAAGAGCCAAGCTACCGATCAGTTGATTCCAGCAGTGCGCGCAGTGGCCTCGGGGCGCCGTTATTTACCCCCGCCCTTATTGGCTGAACTCAACGCGTTCTCCGGCATGGCCATGTCCGGGTTAGATATGCCCAAGGCAAGAACCAAAAGCCCGATGGAGTGCCCGTTGCTGAGCCCGAAAGAAATAGAAGTTATCCGTTGCTGTTTACTCGGGATGTCGGTATCGCAAATTGCAACAAAATTTATGAAAAGCCGTAAAACCATTAGCGGACAAAAACAAGCAGCCTTCAGAAAACTAAGTATTCGTACGGATATAGAACTTTTCAAAATGCAGGCGAGCGGCGTGATATAACCACTCGGCTAACTGAGAATGATTATTGTGTCATATTCGCTAGTTGTATAGGCAACTAGCGAGTACATCAAAAAATATAAAGCGCAGTAGATTTTGGGACTTGTCTCGTATCTGCATGCTCCCCACTTGTGGGATATTTTTCGTGTTCTGGCGCAGGTCGTCGGAACGTCGATGGATTAATTGGCGTCTTGAAAGGCAGTAAGTCCCTACTGTTGGTAAAGGCCTCTTTTTATTGTTCTTCTCTCGTGAGTGAAGTTTTCATCATGAAAAAAAATGTAATTGCTTTGGGTTTTCTTGCGGCCTCCAGTGTATTCGCAGGAGCTGCTCTCGCAGCCGACGGTACTATTAACATCACGGGCGAGATCAGGGGCATTACTTGCACCATCAGCGGCGGTACCGGCGGTGCGCCGGGTTCGGGTGCAAACTTCCCGGTGGTGCTCGATACCATCCAGAACACCGCGTTGTCGGCAGAAGGTGAATCCGCCGGTGCCAAGCCTTTCGCTATCTATGTCGGTGGTCAGCATTGCCCGGACGGCACCAACGTTGCCGTGCTGTATGAAATCGGCAGCCCGGCGATCAGCCCGACTACCGGTAACCTGCGTAACCGTGCCACGAGCAGCCCGGCAAGCAACGTAGAAGTGCAGATCATTGATAGAGCGCTGGCCAACGATGCAGTCATCGATCTGCGTAAAGGCCAGAGCACCACGGCCGCTCAGGTCACTTCCGGCCTGGCCACCCTGCCTTTCGCCGCACGCTATGTGGCAGTAGGTGGGGCGGCCAGCCCAGGCAAGGTGGAAACCAGTGTCCAGTATTCCGTGACCTTCCCCTGATAAGTTCTGAGTTCGTTCGGGCTCAGTAACCTGATTGATAGGCTTGGCGCCCAACTTTCGCGGTTGGGCGCTACTTCCTAATCTGTAGAGATCAATGCAATGTCGTATTTACTTAGCGAATCATTTCGCCAACTTGCGGTGGGTGTGGTTTGCCTGTCGACCGCAATAGCGTCTTGGCACGCGAGCGCCGGCGTGGTTATTGAAGGGTCCCGCCAGATTTATCCAGAGTAGCGCCGGGAAATAACGGTAAGGCTGACAAATGATGATCGTCAGCAATCTCGCCTGGTGCAAGTCTGGTTAAGTGGGGCCGAACAAGACGCCGATGCCGCTGATGCGCCTTTTAATATAACGCCCCCGGTATTTCGCCTGGATGCGGGGAAAAGCCAGGCATTGCGCGTGACTTATACAAAGGAGCCGTTGCCTGTCGATAAAGAGTCGGTGTTCTGGCTCAATGTCCTGGAAGTTCCGCCAAAAGTTGACATTAAAAATCAAGAGTCCGATGAGGGCAGCAATCAGCTGACATTCGCCTTCCGCATTCGCACCAAGTTGTTTTTCCGCCCAAATTCCCTGCCGGGTAATTCAGAGCAGGCTCCCGCTCAGCTGCGTTGGACGCTGAGGCCAGGCAATAAAAATGGCACCCTGGAAGTATTCAATCCTTCGGCTTTCCACGTCACGTTCAATGAAGTGGCACTTACTGCGCCGGACGGCACACAAGTACCGTTGGCCTTGATCGCTAGCGATGCGATGGTTGCACCAGGCCAGGTAATGCGTTTTGCACAGGCCAATATTCCAAGTTCGTTTCCTCAGCAGATGCATGTTGAATTTAAATACATCAATGATTACGGCGGTTTTTCACTGCCACAGCGAGCCCCGCTGCACAGGTAGTGTTTGAAGGGTTAGATTAGTTCGATAACTACAGCCTGCTCTTTGTGTAGGTGTTCAGTTCGTCCTGCGAATTGTTTATATGAAGCGATAATCATGCCTGTCGAAAAGCAACTGTTGTTGCGCCGTCGTCCTGCTGTCGGCGTTATTTGTAATGGGTTCGCCCGTGTATTTCCGCTGGTCGGTTGTTTGTTTTTCACTGCAGGGCCGGGTGTGCAA
Organism: Pseudomonas sp. MF08875; assembly: GCF_059862525.1. Lineage (NCBI taxonomy): Bacteria > Pseudomonadati > Pseudomonadota > Gammaproteobacteria > Pseudomonadales > Pseudomonadaceae > Pseudomonas > Pseudomonas sp. MF08875. Next base: position 6,166 of record NZ_JCBCUW010000059.1, on the reverse strand, counting down.
TTAATGGCGCAACCCCTAACGCCGCTCACTTTTGATCTTGACGCTTTTACCCAGACTATCGGGCCAAAAGTTGATTTATCGCGTTTTGAAAAGAGTACGCCCCTGGCACCAGGTACTTACCGTGTGGACGTATACATCAACGGTTATTCCACGGGCCGCTGGGACATTGATTTTGTCGACAAGGTCAATAGCTCTGAACTGGTTCCCTGTTTTAACCAGGTGCTGCTGACCAAGTTGGGTATTGCCTTGGAAAAAATCCCGCCTCGCAACAGCCAGGCGCCGAATGCGCTTGAATGTGCCGAGATCGGCAGCTGGCTGTTGGCCGCCGACGTCCTGTTCGATCCTGGCTCCCTGGCACTGACCCTCAGTATCCCGCAGCTGTACATGAAGCCTTCGGCCCGCGCTTATGTCGACCCGTCGCAGTGGGACAGCGGCATCACTGCCGGTCTGTTGAACTACAACTTCAGCACCTCCCTCACCACTGAGGGCGAGCGCAATGACCGCACCTACCTAGGCCTCAACGGTGGCGTCAACCTGGGTCAATGGCGCCTGCGGCACCAGGGCGCGCAGGCCTGGAGTAATCGTGGGCGTTCGCCATACCAGAGCACGGCCACCTATGTGCAGCGGTCCGTCGCGCCGCTTCAGTCGTTGCTGACAATCGGCGACAGCTTCACTGGCGGGCAGATCCTGGACAATGTCGGCCTGCGCGGCATCAGCCTGGCCACGGATGAGCGCATGCTTGCCCAGTCGCAGCGTGGCTATGCGCCGGTGGTGCGGGGGATTGCCGACAGCAATGCGACGGTGAGCATCAGCCAGAACGGTTACCGCATCTATGAAACCACCGTGGCGCCGGGCCCATTCGTGATCGATGACTTGTTCGCTACAGGCTATGGCGGTGACCTGACGGTCAGCGTGACCGAAGTGGGGGGGCGCAAACGCAGTTTTGTCGTGCCGTTTTCCGTTACCCCGCAACTGCTGCGCGCCGACGCCATGAAGTACAGCGCCGCGCTCGGCCAGGTCCGCCAGAACAGCAGCTCCCGCAGCTCCCCCGCGGTGGTGCAGGGCACTTTATCGCGCGGGTTGAGCAACGCGGTGACGCTGTATGGCGGCAGCCTGGTTTCCGAAGGCTATGCCCAGGCCAAGTTGGGTACGGCATTCAACACTTCGTTAGGGGCGTTTTCCTTGGAGGCGGGTGGCGCGCGTACCGCGATCCCCGGCCAGGGTACGTCCACGGGGACCAACTTCGGTATTGCCTATAACAAAAACCTTGTGGACTCGGGCACCAACGTAGTCCTGGGCGCGTACCGTTTCACCTCCGAGGGCTACCTGAGCCTGATCGATGCGATCAACATCCGGGAGTGGGCGCGCAAAGGCACGGATCCGTCCTCCTATGCCCGGCAGAAAAGCCGGGTCGACCTGACCCTCAGCCAAAAACTGGGGAGCGGCACGCTCAGCTTGTACGGCAGTTCGGCGGACTATTGGGGGCGCAGCCAAGGGCGCCAGACCTCATTCACCCTCGGCTATGGCGCGTCCTGGCAAAAGGTCAATTGGAACCTGTCCTGGCAGCGATCGCGCATTGACGATGGACGGCAGCTGTCTTCGCAGGAGTCTAGCGATGACGTGTTCTTTGGCCGGCAAAGCAACGCGGGGCGGGCCGACAACCGCTTTGTGCTGAGCCTGTCGTTGCCTTTGGGTGGGAGTTCGCGAGCACCCAGCCTCAATAGTTCGCTTTCGCGCAACAGTGGCAGCACTGACTCCAGTCACTATCAGGTCGGCCTTTCCGGCCTGGCCGGGGAGCAGAACGAACTCAGTTACGACCTGTCGGGAAGCCGCAATGCCGATGACGGGGCGACCCACGACAGTCTCAATGCCTATGGTGGCTACCGCACCAGCGCCGCCAACCTGCGGGCCGGCTACGGGCGCTCGGGGCATAACAGCCAATTGTCGTTCAGTGCCGATGGCGGGCTCGTGGCGCATCGCGAGGGTGTGACCCTCTCTCAGTCTCTGGGGGAAGCCGTTGCACTGGTGCATGTGCCGGATGCGCAGGGGGCCTTGTTGAGCAGTGCTGGCAATGTGCGGGTGGACGGGCGCGGTTACGCCGTGGCGCCATCGTTGCTGCCGTTCCAGCAAAACAGGGTGAGCCTCGACCCCAGTGGCACCTCTTTCGATGTTGAGTTGAGCGAAACCTCAAGAACAGTGGCACCCACCCTGGGGGCGGTGTCGTTACTGGAGTTCGCCACCGTCAGCGGCCGCGCCGTGGTTCTCAAGAGCCAGCAGGAAGGAGGACGCAACCTGCCATTCGCGGCGCAGGTATTCGATGAGCAAGGGGTCGAAGTGGGTGTGGTCGGGCAGGGCAGCAAGGCCTTTGTACGAGGGATTGCCGAGAAGGGAACCCTCACTGTCCGCTGGGGGGAAGGGCAGAGCGAGCAATGTCATATCGCCTACCAGCTACCAGTGCAGGACAAGCGCCAGCGCCAGGTTTCGGCGGATTGGCTGCAAGGGCAATGCCTGGCGCGCGCGGCCCCTTAACCGGCGCCATCGGGCTGTGAAAGATACGGGGCCTGCCTGCTGGTCGGTGGCGGGCGCTCGACTCGTTGTGAATTGAAAAGGTACGCACGTGTTTGATTATCGTTATTTCTGCGGATTTTTACTGGGTGGGTGCCTGATGGCCCAAGAGACTTATGGTTATGGCAAGTGCACGCCGCAGCCAGCGGCCCATATCAGTATTCCTCCCGTCACCCTGGCTGCCCCGCCCGTCGTGGGGGAGGTGATTGGGAATGCTGACGGGTACTTCTTTGGTGCCGATGCCGGGTTGATTTGTTACTACTACGGGCATCGAGAGTTCCACACGTCTTGGGCGCGGGTGGTTAACAGCCAGCCCACCGCAATGACCTTCAGCGCCATGGGCCTGACGATGCCGGTGTTCGCCACTAACGTGCCGGGCGTGGGCTTTGCCATGATGGCGCAAGACCCCAATCGCCCATTGCGTGCCATTGGCCTGGAGAACGTCGGCCTCTATGGCACACCCGACGAAATCCGCTATTGGGGCGTTCACGGGCGCGTCTTTCTGGTGGCCACGGGGCCGGTGACGGGCGGGACAATCAATGGGTTCAATGTGGGCCGCTTCACGCTCGACAAGTCCGACATCAATAGCCCCGGCTACCATGCCATCAACTTCAATGCGACCGTTATCCACCCACCGAGAAAACCGACCTGCACGGTTTCGACCCCCGGGGTGAACATGGCCCTGGGCACTATCGCCACCCATGACTTCCAGGGCCCGGGCAGTACGGCGGGGTCTGTTACCGAATCAATTGCACTCGACTGCGCGGCAGGCACAGGCTCGAAGACCGACGTCCTGATTACCCTCACGGACCAGAGCCAACCGGCCAACCGCAGCGACGTGCTGTCCCTGAGTAATACTTCGACGGCGCAAGGCGTGGCCCTTCAACTGCTGCATGGCACGACACTGGTGCGCTATGGCCCGGACTCGTCGGCTATCGGCAATCCTAACCAATGGCTGGCTGGCAGCACGGGCAACGGCGTTTTCCGCATTCCCCTGACCGCGCGGTACGTGCAAACGGACACCCGCATTATCCCGGGCAAGGCCAATGGGGTGGCGACCTTCACCCTGAGTTACCGCTGACCGTGCCCGCGTTCATGAGTCGATCAAGGCGCCTGTGGCTGCCGGTGGTGAGCCTGGCAGCCAGTTTCCACGCCGCTTCGGCCTGCGCCGAAATAGTGCTGGGGCACACCCGGGCCGTCTACCACACCGAGAACCGCGATATCACCCTGGCACTGAGTAACACCGCACGCGGTCCGCGCCTGGTGCAGGCCTGGATTGACCGGGGTGACCCACAGGCAGGCCCGGGGCAGGCCGAAGCACCTTTTACGGTCGTGCCGCCGGTTCTGCGGATCGAAGGTGGAAAAAGCACCGCGTTACGCATTACCTGGGTTCCCCAGGAGCAGGCATTGCCGGTTCATCAGGAGTCGGTGTTCTGGGTGAATGTGTTGAGTGTTGGGCCGCAGGCCCAGCATACCCAGGCAGGCTCGGTGAGCTTTGCCTTTCGCACCCGGATCAAGCTGTTTGTGCGCCCGCCCGGGTTACCCGGGAAGGTGGAAGAGGCGCCGGCCGCGCTGCAATGGCGTTTGCCCGACCCGGGCCGGGCAGAGTTGGAGGTGTACAACCCGACGGCTTACCACGTGACCCTGTCTCGGCTGTCGTTGATGACCGACAGCGCCTACACCGCCGCCGACCCGCCGATGGTCGCCCCTGGGCAGGTGCTGCGCATTCCTCTTTCGGGCGCAGCGCTCAAGGCCAAGGGCACGGCCAGGCTGAGTTTCAGCAGCATCGACGACCATGGTGCAACCCAGCATCATCGCCTGGATCTATGAACATATCTCATGTTGCTTCGCCTGTTTTGCGCCCCTGATCTCGTTTTGCCAGTGGCGCAATCTGAACATTTTCTTTCCTGATTGCGACCGCCTATCCGTTCGGTCAGTGGTTAGAAAATGTGCACTTTGGCAAAGTGCGCGCCATCGCCAAGGGGCTAATGCTCCTTATTTAACGGGCACTGTTGGAAAAGTCGGGGCTGCTTTGGCGCGCACCCCGGAGATGGATTTCCACTGCCTGGCGACGTGTGCCCTACCGTGAGGTTCACGCCCCTGGGCCTGACTCTGACGGGATGAGCCAGCCTTGTCCGTTGATTGCACAGCGATAAAGCGTGATACCTAACCATGAGAGAAATTCATTTATGAAAAAGTGCGTACAGGCCATTGCCTTGCTGGCCGCTTCCAGTCTTGCTGCAACCTCCGCGTTTGCCGCAGACGGAACCATCACCATCACTGGGGAGATCGGTGGCACCACCTGCACCATCAGCGGCGGCACCGGAGGCGCGCCGGGTAGCGGCGCCAACTTCCCGGTGGTGCTGAACAAGGTTCAGACCAGCTCCCTGGCGGCCGACGGCGTGACCGCAGGCGCCAAGCCTTATTTCATCTACGTCGGCGGCTCGGCCACCTGCCCGGATGGCACCATCGTCGCGGTGATGTATGAAACCACCAGCCCGGCCATCAACCCGGCCACCGGCAACTTGCGCAATACCGCTGCGACGTCGCCTGCGGCCAACGTCGAAGTGCAGATCGTCGATGAAGCCACCAAAACCCCAATGGACCTGCGGACCGGCCAGAACTCCACGACGGCGACGGTCAACGCTGGCCTGGCAACCTTGCCATTTGCTGCCCAGTACATCGCCACCGGTGGCGCTGCCGGCGCCGGTATTGTCAGCACCGCCGTGCAGTACTCCGTGACCTTCCCCTGATCGAATCCCCCGGATTCGTTTGTTCCAAGCAGGCGCCCGCCCCAACCGGCCGGGCGCAGCCTTGATGTTGAGGGAAGTGAACATGTTTCGTTTTTCCAGCCGTTTGCCCCGTTGCCTGGTTTACGCCGCACTGGGCCTGGCTATTGGCGCGCCTCTGCTGCCTGCCCAGGCGGGCGTGATTATCAGTGGGACCCGCCAGGTTTATCCCGAACAGCGACGCGAGATCACCGTACGCGTGACGAACGATGACAAACACGCACCGCGTCTGGTGCAGGCGTGGCTCGATGCCGGTGATGCCAGCGTGACCGCTGAGCAAAGCGACGTGCCGTTCAGCCTCACTCCACCGGTTTTTCGCGTTGATCCTGGCAAGAGCCAGGCCATGCGCCTGGCTTACACACGTGAACCATTACCCAAGGACAAGGAGTCGGTGTTCTGGCTGAACGTGCTGGAAGTACCGCCGCTTGTATCGCCACCTCCAGGGGCCGCGCAAGACGAGGAGGACAACCTCAACCATCTGCGTTTCGCTTTTCGCATCCGCACCAAGGTGTTCTTCCGGCCTCAGAGCCTGCCGGGCAAGCCCGAAGAAGCCCCCGCGCAACTGCGCTGGAGTGTGCAGGGCTCGACACTGAAAGTGCACAACCCGTCGGCGTACCACGTGAGTTTCAATGAAGTGGCCGTGGCGCTTGGCACCCACGAGGGCGCCAAGGTAATCCAGACCGCCTGTAGGATCCCAGAAAAGCTGCTGTATTTCCCAATATGCTGCTTTCGCTGCTCTAGGAAAAGGCCAACCCTCGCGGGTTGGCCTTTTTTTTGGTGCGCTGGAGCAATCCTTGTCGCGGATGTCTCCT
>NZ_JCBCUW010000058.1:0-31129 GCF_059862525.1 Pseudomonas sp. MF08875 | reverse complement strand
TTTAATGCCTCTTCCACCGGGACACGACTGCTAAGCTTATCCACAATTGCTGATGCCAAAATCAGCAATCCGCCCTGGGTCAATTTTCAATCGGCAGGGTGGGTCAGTTTTCAATCAGCGCCAACACCAATGCCACTAAGGCCAACCAGACTGAACGTTTCGGCAGTCGACTTGAATCCATCGTGGTAGCGCTGTGCACCCGAAAGCGAGTGTAGATGTCTGACAGTGTCTGGAGAGGTCGGGTTGCGTCCGACGTACCCTCGTCGAACCAGCAATGAAAATACGGACTCCAGATCAATATGGACCAACAGAGGCTGAACCACCGTCCTCAACCGGTCGATACAGTGGATCCGAGTCGAACGGTCAAGGGCGAGCTCTTCTGGATCAACAGGACGGGGAAAATTCGAGATCAGTTGGATTGCTACCTCTTCTGAGAAGATAGGTGGCAGCGCTTCGATGAGCGGATTTCCCGCGTAGTCCGCTATCGCCTGCTTGGTGTAGCTTGCGAAAACTTGGGCGCCTTTCATTAGTTTTGTCCTGGGCGGAGTCGTTTGAGCATATCGATGACCTGAGCGCTGCGAGGGCCGGCAAAGTTCTCCGAGCGTTCTGGGGCGGTCTCTGCCTTTTGCCCAGGCGGGTCAATCCTCACACCCTCTGGCACATGGGCGGTCTCCCGCTCCTTGAGGCGTTCAACAGCGCGGTTCTCACGAATATTTCCAATCATCTCGGCCTTGGTCGCAGGGACTGGCTCTTCTTTTCGCTCAGCCATCGCACCACTGACGATTTGATTAACCTCCTCTAGAAGCGAAATCCGACTCTCCAACTCAGCGCGCTTATGAGCCGGTGGAGCCTGGCGGTAAGCTTCGAGCAGGTCGAAAATTTCATCGGATCGATAATCAGCATACTTGTGATCGGACTTACGCAAATCGCAACGGATGAACTGTTTGTTGTCGCCCCGGATCCAAATATGTGCCGCGGAATTTGGATCATACCAACACTCTATAGACCAAACCCCGCGGCTACGGGCTTTCGCAAACCAGTTGTTCTCGATCGCTACATCACAGACATAGTGCATCCCTCGGAATAGCACACCACCCTTTTGCACCGTTGCTTGCTCGCGCGGAAGCAAATGTAGATAGACCAGCTCGTCGGGATGATTGTTTGGTTCGACGTGGCCATTTTCCAACGCCCAAGTCCAAATACCTACCGGCGTCGGGTCGACACCGTCGTTCATCATCTCTTGAGTGAGCCTGTCGGGCTGCCGGTTGAAGCGGTTATAGTGAAGGACACACTGGATGATGATCTTAGTGAACTCTTTCATGCTCAGCGTCGCGTCGAGTCGGTAATCTCGCTCGCCACGCTCCTTCTCCCTAGCCGCTACGCCACCTGGTAGCCACCTGATGCCCGTCAAATCGTTCAGGATACCGAACCGACTCTCCACCATCGACTTCCAGTCCGGCCGGTAAGGCGGAGCGATTCCCAGCTCGATATTCAGGCCAGTGGCAAGACCTTCAGCTGCTTTCCCCAACATTTCGCCTCGATCAGCGTAGATGTGATGTGGGAGGTGGTGACAAGCCCATTCCTCGGGACCGATTGTGACCCCGTTGGTAGCGCAAAACTGAACCTTCGAAGTGAAAGCGTTGAACAGCGCTTGCCTGGCTCCGTTCCAGCTCGGCCCCTCCAACCCGATGTAGAGACCGACGATCATGCCGGAGAAGCTATCGATAACGACGTACACCACCGGCCGTCCAATGAGCATCCGTCTGGAGTAGCCGTTTACGAGATAAATGTCGGCAATGGTGGCATCGATCTCAAACTGATGGCAGGGGCCGCGAAGCCAGTCACGCACGGTTCCAGAAAGGGGGCGGCAATCTTTTAGCCAGTTCCGCATTCCCTTACGCCCACGTTCAGTTTCAACTTCGTCGAAATATTGCTTTCCCCAATAATCGAACTGCCTGAAGGAAGGAATTTCCGAATCAGGTAAGAGGCGACCACCCGATTCTGGATTTTTCGACAAGTCTTTCGCTGTGTAGAACCTCCTAAGCATCTCGACATAGGCGTTGGTTATCGTAGAAGTCTGATCCCCCACAAATAACGAGTAACCGATACGGATACAGCGCTTATCCACGGCATCAATAAGCTTGGTCGGCGAAACGGCAATACCTTGGTATCGTGGTTTCCTGCCAGGCGGTTTTGCGGGATCATACTTGCGCTCAGGAACTCCGACGCCTGCGTAGTTTTTCAAGAGCGCATTTCGAACCTGGCCATTGATCCAGTAACGGTACAGAAGTCGATAGATACTCTTGCGCTGCATTCCAAGCTCAACAGCTCTAGCGCCCACCATTCGCCCCATCTCACCGGGAGCAAATATCTGACCTGGGTAATCTGAGTCGATCAGGGGCGCGATGATGTTCCACTTTTCATCCCTTTCCCGCTTCTTTTTCTCATCCAGGTCATCCTCTAGCACTAAGAGAAACTCAGGCGTAACAATCTTGGCTGGCTTCGTATCGCCTGCTATGACGGAGCCGCGAAGCTCTTCCAAGCCCAAACCAATCGGTTGGCGTGGCGAGTCTGTTAATTGGATCAAAACTACCGCATCGTATCGCTCATTGAGATACAAGACCCTAACGATGCCAGGCACGACGGAAAACTCAGTGACCGGTTCAAAAATATCATTGACTTGGACTTTCATGATAAGCCCTCCGCTGCCAGTGAAATTTTTATTGGGCTTTCGATAATTTCAAAGGCTGGTAGTGGTGCAGTCATTTGAATGGGAGTACCAACCAAATCTACCTTGATCGACTTGGCCCATATCAGGTGATGATATAAAGCCCGAGAATCTTGATAGGAGATAAATAAACGTGCGGCAATCTTTCGCAGACTTTCAGCAGTACTCCACGGGTACGGACGGCAGTTAGCTAAATGCTCCAGAAAATCTGAGTGTAATGAGGGCTCTGCCAAGGCGCGCGGCAGCTGAGCGAACTTCCTGAGCAAGCCTAAATTCTTGATCAAATCGGGACTGAACATTTCTTCAGTTACAATGGCCCAATCAACGTGTTGACCGGCCCAGAAACGCTTTTCGACCTCAAGTTTTTCCAGCGTTCTCCTGGCTTGTTTTCCTTCGAGGTCGCTGCGGTATTTGATTGTTCGGGCTACGGATTTAAAGCTGCCATCGGACTTTTTTATTGTTAATAAAAAATCCGTGGTCATAACGTAAGGAAGCACTGTCTTCGGATACTTGGGGTATCGCACTCCGATAGAGCTAGCGATTGCTTGAGCACTTTCTCGCGGCAGCAATGGATACTGCTCGCGTATATCCACAACATTTTCCGAGAACTCACATACCAAAAAATAGGCGCGTTCTAGGTCAGAAAAGAGGTGATGGAGGCGATCGATCTTCACACCTTGGATCTTGTGGGAGCGTCCTCTGGAAGGCACATCTTGGACGCGCAGCCACGGCAGATAACTGGCACCAGCTCCGCTACCGAATCCATTCGTAATGTGTCGTTGAATGTCTGTCTCTGACGAAAACCTACGACCGCGCAATGCTTCCTCCTTCGTCCGCCGGGATCGCCTCTCCTCGCTCTGAAAAAATAGTTATAGGAAAAAATCGTTCACCATCTGCCGATGGCATAGCGCTTTTTAGCCTACTCCCGGAGAGAAACGAAGCGGAAATTCTAGACCGATGGCTCAGCCCGGAAATGAAAACCCCCGTATTTACGGGGGTTTAGGCTTTGTGTCAATCTTTGTTGTGTCGTGTCAACCTTTATTGTTTTGTGTCAATCTTTATTGTTAGAAGCCAGCACCGCCACCGCCCTGTGGATAAGTCACTCCACAGTGACCGATTTCGCCAGGTTGCGCGGTTGGTCAACGTCTGTGCCCTTGAGCACCGCCACGTAGTACGAGAGCAATTGCAGCGGGATGGTGAACAGGATCGGCGACAGCACGTCGTGGATGTGCGGCATGTTCACCACATGGGTGCCTTCGCCGTTGCTCATGCCGGCGTGTTCATCGGCGAACACGATCAGTTGGCCGCCGCGGGCGCGTACTTCCTGCAAGTTGGACTTGAGCTTCTCCAGCAGCTCGTTGTTCGGCGCCACGGTAACCACCGGCATGTCGTTATCCACAAGGGCCAAGGGGCCGTGCTTGAGCTCACCGGCCGGGTAGGCTTCGGCGTGGATATAGGAGATTTCCTTGAGTTTGAGCGCCCCCTCCATGGCCACCGGGAATTGCGCGCCACGGCCCAGGAACAGGGTGTGATTCTTCTCGGCGAACAGCTCGGCAATTTTTCCCACGGTGGCGTCCATGGCCAGGGCTTCGCCTAGGCGTGCCGGTAAGCGACGCAATTCTTCCACCAATTCGGCTTCCACTCCCGCCGCCAAGGTACCGCGCACCTGGCCCAAGGACAGGGTCAGCAGCAACAGGCCCACCAGTTGAGTGGTGAAGGCTTTGGTCGAGGCTACGCCTATTTCGCGGCCGGCCTGAGTCAGCAGCGTCAGGTCGGATTCGCGCACCAATGAGCTGATGCCCACGTTGCAGATCGCCAGGCTGGCGAGAAAACCCAGCTCCTTGGCGTTACGCAGCGCCGCCAAGGTGTCGGCGGTTTCGCCCGACTGGGAAATGGTCACGAACAAGGTGTCGGGCTGCACCACCACTTTGCGGTAGCGGAACTCGCTGGCGACTTCGACTTGGCACGGGATACCCGCCAGTTCTTCGAGCCAATAACGGGCGACCATCCCCGCGTGATAGCTGGTGCCGCACGCGACGATCTGCACATTGCGGACCTTGGCGAACAACTCGGCCGCTTGCGGGCCAAAGGCCTGGACCAGCACCTGGTTCTGGCTCAGGCGACCTTCCAGGGTGCGCTGCACCACAGCCGGTTGCTCGTGGATTTCCTTGAGCATGAAGTGGCGGAACTCGCCCTTGTCGGCCGCTTCAGCACCGTCGCGGTACTGCACCGTCTCGCGCTCGACCGCTACACCGTTAACGTCCCAGATCTGCACGCTTTCGCGGCGAATGTCGGCGATGTCGCCCTCTTCCAGGTACATGAAGCGGTCAGTGACCTGGCGCAGGGCCAGTTGGTCGGAGGCGAGGAAGTTCTCGCCCATGCCCAGGCCAATCACCAGAGGGCTGCCGCTGCGGGCCGCCACGACGCGATCGGGTTGCTGTGCACTGATAACCGCCAGGCCATACGCGCCATGGAGTTCCTTGACCGTGGCTTTAAGTGCGACGGTCAGGTCGCCGAGGTCCTTGAGCTTGTGGTTGAGCAGGTGGGCGATGACTTCGGTGTCGGTATCCGAAGTAAACACATAGCCCTGGGCCTTGAGTTGCTCGCGCAGGGCTTCGTGGTTTTCGATGATGCCGTTGTGCACCACCGCCAGGTCGCCGGAAAAATGCGGGTGGGCATTGCGTTCGCACGGTGCGCCGTGGGTTGCCCAACGGGTGTGAGCGATGCCGAGGCGGCCAACCAACGGCGCTTCGGCCAGGGCTTGCTCCAGTTCGCTGACCTTGCCCGGGCGGCGGGCGCGTTCGAGGCTGCCGTCCTGGGTGATGACTGCCACGCCAGCGCTGTCATAGCCGCGGTATTCCAGGCGCTTGAGGCCTTCGACAAGAATGGCGGTGACGTTTCGTTCAGCGACCGCGCCGACAATTCCACACATGTTATTTCTCCTGGCTGGTAGCCGCGCAGATCACGTTGATGCCGCGGGCCTGAATCTGATCGCGAACCTGGGGGGCCAGGCGATCATCAGTAATAAGGGTATGGACGCTGCTCCAGGGCAGTTCCAGGTTAGGAATCTTGCGCCCGACCTTGTCGGACTCGACCATCACGATCACTTCCCGGGCCACCTCGGCCATTACCCGGCTAAGGCCGAGCAATTCATTGAAGGTGGTAGTGCCGCGTACCAGGTCGATGCCGTCGGCGCCGATGAACAACTGATCGAAGTCATAGGAGCGCAAAACCTGCTCCGCCACCTGGCCCTGGAACGACTCGGAATGAGGGTCCCAAGTACCGCCGGTCATCAACAGCACGGGCTCGTGCTCGAGCTCGCTCAAGGCATTGGCCACATGCAGGGAGTTGGTCATCACCACCAGGCCAGGTTGCTGGCCCAGCTCGGGGATCATGGCCGCCGTGGTGCTGCCGCTGTCGATGATGATCCGCGCATGCTCGCGGATCCGCGTCACGGCGGCCCGGGCGATGGCTTGCTTGATCGGAGAAACGGGTTGGGCCAGGTCACTGACCAGTTCCGAAGGCAGGGTGATGGCACCGCCATAGCGGCGCAGCAACAGACCATTGCTCTCAAGGGCGGCGAGATCCTTACGGATCGTCACTTCGGACGTTTCGAAACGCTTGGCTAATTCGTCCACACTGACTTCGCCTTGCTCATTGAGCAAGGCGAGGATGTTGTGACGACGCTGGGGTGTATTTCGTTTCGACATGGCGCTGATATGTTTCGTTTCGAAAGATAACGAAGGCAATCAAAACCTATCGAGTCGGAATCGTCAAGCGGGCGATGGAAGTTTTCTGAGGGGCGGAAACTAACGTAGGAGCAGCTCCTCTGCTCCCACATTAGTGGTATTGCGTACTAGGGCTGTGGATAACTCAGTCTTTCTTGATCTTGACCGGGCGTTTCCAGCCATCGATATTGCGCTGGCGGGAACGGGCAACCGCCAGTTGAGACTTATCCACATTCTGGTTGATGGTGGAACCGGCCGCGGTGCTGGCACCATCGCCAAGGGTGACGGGTGCTACCAACGAGTTGTTGGAACCGATGAAGACGTCTTCACCGATAACGGTTTTCCACTTGTTTACGCCGTCGTAGTTGCAAGTGATGGTGCCTGCGCCGACGTTAGTACGCGCGCCGATCTGGGCGTCGCCCAGGTAGGTCAGGTGACCGGCCTTGGCGCCCTCGCCCAAATAGGCATTCTTCAACTCGACAAAGTTACCCACATGGGCCCGCGCTTCGAGCACGGTGCCGGGGCGCAAACGGGCGAACGGGCCGGCGTCGCTACCCTCGCCCATCACCGCACCATCAAGGTGGCTGTTGGCCTTGATGACGACACCTTTGCGCAGGGTGCTGTCTTTGATAACGCAGTTAGGGCCGATGACCACGTCATCTTCGATCACCACACGGCCTTCGAGGATGACGTTGATATCAATCAGCACATCGCGCCCGACACTGACCTCGCCGCGCACATCAAAGCGAGCCGGGTCGCGCAGGGTTACGCCTTGTGCCATCAGGCGAAGGGCTTGGCGCAATTGATAGTGGCGCTCAAGCTCTGCCAATTGCTTGCGATCATTGGCGCCTTGGACTTCCATCGCGTCGTGGGGTTGTTCGGTGGCCACCTGCAAGCCGTCGTTGACCGCCATTTCGATCACGTCGGTGAGGTAGTACTCGCCCTGGACGTTGTTGTTCGACAAGCGGCTCATCCAGTCGCTCAGGTGAGCGGCTGGCACAGCGAGAATACCGGTGTTTCCCTCGGTAATAGCACGCTGGGCCTGCGTGGCATCTTTGTGCTCGACAATCGCGGTGACCTTGCCCTCGCCGTCACGCACGATGCGCCCGTAACCGGTAGGGTCGCCCAACTCGACGGTCAGCAGGCCGATTTGCCCCGGTACGACGTGTTTGAGCAGGCGTTGCAAGGTCTCGGCTTCGATCAACGGAACGTCGCCATAGAGGATCAGCACGGTGTCGGAGGTGATGAACGGCACAGCCTGGGCAGTCGCGTGGCCGGTGCCCAATTGTTTGTCCTGGAGAACGAAATTCAGGTCATCGGCAGCCAAACGCTCGCGAACCTGCTCGGCGCCGTGGCCGATCACCACATGAATGCGCTGTGGATCGAGTTGCCGTGCGCTGTGGATAACATGCCCCAGCATGGAGTTTCCCGCGATCGGGTGCAGCACCTTGGGCAATGCCGAACGCATGCGTGTGCCCTGGCCGGCGGCGAGAATAACGATTTCAAGAGACATGACTGGCTACCAATCCTGGGTGGTCAGCGGCTGCGACCAAATAGTGAAAGTCAGAAAAGAAAAAAGGGTAGCCGAGGCTACCCTTTTTAATCAATCACACAACAAGCCTGACGATTTAGCCGCCGAACTTCTTGCGGATCTGCTGGACGGTACGCAGCTGAGCTGCGGCCTCGGCCAGACGTGCAGCAGCAGAACCGTAGTCGAAATCTGCGCCTTTTTCGTTCAGGGCCTTCTCGGCAGCCTTGACGGCTTCCTGAGCGGAGGCTTCATCCAGGTCGGCAGCACGTTGCACGGTGTCGGCAAGAACCTTGACCATGTTCGGCTGAACCTCGAGGTAACCGCCGGAGATGTAAAACACCTCGGCTTCCCCACCCTGTTTAATCAGGCGGATCGGACCTGGTTTGAGTTCAGTGATTAGCGGAGCGTGGCCCAGGGCGATACCAAGATCACCCAGGCTGCCGTGCGCAATCACCATCTCGACCAGACCGGAAAAGATTTCTCCTTCCGCGCTGACGATATCGCAATGGACTGTCATAGCCATCTGCTTGCCTCAACCTGATTAGCGCCCGTTGCCGGGCGCCGGGATTACAGTTTCTTGGCTTTCTCGATCGCTTCTTCGATGCCGCCGACCATGTAGAACGCTTGTTCTGGCAGGTGGTCGTAGTCACCGTTGAGGATGCCTTTGAAGCCAGCAATGGTGTCCTTCAGGGAAACGTATTTACCCGAAGCACCGGTGAAGACTTCAGCCACGAAGAACGGCTGCGACAAGAAGCGCTGGATCTTACGAGCGCGGGATACCAACTGCTTGTCGGTTTCCGACAGCTCGTCCATACCCAGGATCGCAATGATGTCCTTCAGTTCTTTGTAGCGCTGCAGAACGTACTGGACGCCGCGAGCGGTGTCGTAGTGGTCCTGGCCGATCACGTTCGGGTCCAACTGGCGCGAAGTCGAGTCCAGTGGATCGACCGCTGGGTAGATACCCAGGGAAGCGATGTCACGGGACAGTACGACGGTGGCGTCCAAGTGGGCGAAGGTGGTCGCAGGCGACGGGTCGGTCAAGTCATCCGCAGGTACGTATACCGCTTGGATCGAAGTGATCGAGCCTTCCTTGGTCGAAGTGATACGTTCTTGCAGAACGCCCATCTCTTCAGCCAGGGTCGGCTGGTAGCCTACTGCCGAAGGCATACGGCCCAGCAGTGCGGATACTTCAGTACCGGCCAGGGTGTAACGGTAGATGTTGTCGACGAACAGCAGAACGTCGTTACCTTCGTCACGGAACTTCTCGGCCATGGTCAGGCCGGTCAGTGCTACGCGCAGACGGTTGCCCGGCGGCTCGTTCATCTGACCGTAAACCAGTGCCACTTTGTCCAGAACGTTGGAGTCCTTCATCTCGTGGTAGAAGTCGTTACCCTCACGAGTACGCTCACCCACACCGGCGAACACGGAATAACCGCTGTGCTCGATGGCGATGTTACGGATCAGTTCCATCATGTTCACGGTCTTGCCTACACCGGCACCACCGAACAGACCGACTTTACCGCCCTTGGCGAACGGGCAAACCAGGTCGATAACCTTGATGCCGGTTTCCAGCAGGTCGTTGCCGCCCGCTTGTTCAGCGAAGGATGGCGCAGGACGGTGAATGCCCCAGCGCTCTTCGGTGGCAATCGGACCGGCTTCGTCGATCGGGTTGCCCAGAACGTCCATGATCCGGCCCAGGGTCGCTTTACCGACCGGTACGGAGATGGCAGCGCCAGTGTCGACAACGTCCAGACCGCGCTTCAAGCCTTCGGTGGAACCCATCGCAATGGTACGAACCACGCCGTCGCCCAGCTGCTGCTGAACTTCCAGAGTGGTTTCCGCGCCTTGAACTTTCAGCGCGTTGTAGATGCTCGGTACGCTGTCGCGTGGAAATTCCACGTCGATAACGGCGCCGATGATTTGAACGATACGTCCGCTACTCATAGCTGGATCCTCTGAATATTTGAACCGTTAAACCGCGGCAGCGCCGCCGACGATTTCCGAGATCTCTTGGGTGATCGCAGCCTGACGCGCCTTGTTGTAGATCAGCTGCAAATCGCTGATCAAATCACCGGCGTTGTCGGTAGCGTTCTTCATTGCGATCATCCGCGCCGCTTGTTCAGCTGCGTTGTTCTCGACCACCGCCTGGTACACCTGCGACTCCACGTAACGCACCATCAAGCCGTCAAGCAGCTCTTTGGCGTCTGGTTCGTAGAGGTAGTCCCAGTGGTGCTTGAGTTCTTTTTCCGGGGTCGCCACCAATGGAATCAACTGCTCCACGGTAGGCTGTTGCGTCATGGTGTTGATGAACTTGTTGGATACCACGGACAGGCGGTCAATCCGGCCTTCCAGGTATGCATCCAGCATCACCTTGACGCTACCGATCAAGTCATTGATCGACGGTTCTTCACCCAGATGGCTGATAGCTGCTACGACGTTACCGCCGAAGTTACGGAAAAAGGCCGCACCCTTGCTACCGACCACGCACAGATCGATCTCGACGCCGTTTTCGCGGTTTACCGCCATGTCCTTGACCAGGGCCTTGAACAGGTTGGTATTCAGACCACCACACAAACCACGGTCACTGCTCACGACGACATAACCGACACGCTTAACTTCGCGATCAATCATGAACGGGTGGCGATATTCCGGGTTGGCGTTGGCCAGATGCCCAATTACCTGGCGGATACGCTCCGCATAAGGACGGCTAGCAGCCATGCGCATTTGTGCCTTGCGCATTTTGCTGACCGCCACTTTTTCCATGGCGCTGGTAATTTTTTGCGTGCTTTTGATGCTCGCAATCTTACTGCGAATCTCTTTTGCGCCTGCCATGTAACACCTATCAGGTTAGCAAGCGGGAGCCTTGCGGCTCCCGCTGCGGCTTACCAGGTTTGGGTGGCCTTGAACTTCTCGATACCAGCCTTGAGGCCAGCGTCGATTTCGTCATTGAAGTCACCCTTCACGTTGATCTTGGCCATCAAATCGGCGTGATCGCGGTTGAAGTAAGCAATCAGCGCTTGTTCAAAGCTGCCGACCTTGGTGATTTCGACGTCAGTCAGGAACCCACGCTCAGCGGCATACAGCGACAGCGACATGTCGGCAATCGACATTGGCGCATATTGCTTCTGCTTCATCAGCTCGGTAACGCGCTGACCATGCTCAAGTTGCTTACGGGTCGCTTCGTCCAGGTCAGAAGCGAACTGGGCGAATGCCGCCAGTTCACGGTACTGAGCCAGAGCGGTACGGATACCACCGGATAGCTTCTTGATGATCTTGGTCTGAGCGGCACCACCCACACGGGATACCGAAACACCGGCGTTCACAGCCGGACGGATGCCGGAGTTGAACATGGCCGATTCCAGGAAGATCTGACCGTCGGTGATGGAAATCACGTTGGTCGGAACGAACGCGGAAACGTCGCCAGCCTGGGTTTCGATGATCGGCAGTGCGGTCAGGGAACCGGTTTTGCCGGTCACTGCGCCGTTGGTGAACTTCTCTACGTACTCTTCCGAAACGCGGGATGCGCGCTCCAGCAGACGGGAGTGGAGATAGAACACGTCGCCTGGGTAAGCTTCACGGCCTGGTGGACGGCGCAGCAGCAGGGAAATCTGGCGATAAGCCACTGCTTGCTTGGACAGATCGTCATAAACGATCAGCGCGTCTTCACCGCGGTCGCGGAAGAATTCACCCATGGTGCAACCGGAGTACGGTGCCAGGAATTGCAGTGCAGGAGATTCCGAAGCACTGGCAGCCACGATAATCGTGTTGGCCAGGGCGCCGTTTTCTTCCAGCTTGCGCACCACGTTGGCGATGGTCGATTGCTTCTGACCAATGGCAACGTAGACGCAGAAGATACCGCTGTTCTTCTGGTTGATGATCGCGTCGATCGCCAGAGCGGTTTTACCGATCTGACGGTCACCGATAATCAGCTCACGCTGACCACGGCCGACTGGGATCATGGCATCGACAGCCTTGTAGCCAGTCTGTACAGGCTGGTCTACCGACTTACGCCAGATCACGCCTGGAGCAACTTTCTCGACCGCGTCGGTCTCGGTGTTGTTCAGCGGACCTTTGCCGTCAACTGGGTTACCCAGTGCGTCGACTACGCGACCCAGCAGTTCCTTACCCACCGGAACTTCGAGGATGCGGCCGGTGCACTTGGCGCTCATGCCTTCAGCCAGACTGGTGTATGCGCCCAATACAACGGCACCTACGGAGTCTTGCTCCAGGTTGAGGGCCATACCGTAGACGCCGCCCGGAAACTCGATCATCTCGCCGTACATTACGTCGGCCAGACCGTGAATCCGCACGATGCCGTCAGATACGCTGACGACAGTGCCTTCGTTACGGGCTTGGGAGGTCACATCGAGCTTGTCGATGCGGCCCTTGATGATTTCACTTATTTCGGAAGGATTGAGTTGCTGCATTGCTCTGCTGCCCCTTCAAACTCAAGATTTCAATGCTTCGGCAAGTTTCGCGATTTTGCCGCGAATCGAGCCATCGATAACCAGGTCGCCGGCGCGGATCACGACACCACCAATCAAGGCAGCGTCCTCCGCAACTTGCAGGCGCACTTCCCGGTCGAGTCGTGCACTGAGAACCTTGGCGAGTTTGTCTTGCTGTTCTTGGCTCAATGCAAAAGCACTGGTCACTTCAACGTCTACCGACTTCTCACGCTCGGCCTTGTACAGGTCGAACAGAGCGGCAATCTCCGGCAAAAGCGGGAGACGGTCGTTTTCGGCAACGACGTGGATGAAGTTCTGCACTTTTACATCAAACTTGTCGCCGCACACGTCAATGAACGTGGCGGCCTTATCTGCGCTCGTCAGTCGCGGGGCCTTGAGCACGCGCCGCATCGTGTCGTCTTGCGACACTGCTGCAGCCAGGCCGAGCATGGCTGACCAAGAGGCCAGCTGCTGGTGGGCCTGGGCGTGCTCGAAGGCTGCCTTAGCGTAAGGTCGGGCCAACGTGGTCAATTCTGCCATGATCGCCCTCGCTTAAATTTCAGCAGCCAGTTTATTAACCAGCTCCGCGTGCGCGTTTTGATCGATTGTGGCACCCAGGATCTTCTCTGCGCCGTTGACTGCCAGGCTGCCCAATTGGGCGCGCAGAGCGTCTTTGACACCGTTCAGTTCCTGTTCGATCTCGGCCTGAGCCTGTGCCTTCACACGTTCAGCTTCGACGCGAGCCTGATCTCGGGCTTCGTCGACGATCTGAGTACCGCGTTTCTTGGCTTGCTCAATGATTTCAGCTGCCTGAGCTTTCGCTTCGCGCAGTTGCTGACCCGCTTTATCTTGGGCCAACTCCAGGTCACGAGCTGCTCGGCTGGCAGCGTCCAGTCCATCCGCGATCTTCTTCTGACGTTCGTGCAAAGCCGCAATGACCGGAGGCCAAACGAACTTCATGCAAAAAAGTACAAAGATTAAGAACGCAACGGACTGGCCAATCAGGGTTGCATTAATGTTCACGCCAACACCTCGCTCGTTCGTTGCACATCACTCTAATCAACTCGAAGATTCGAGTGATTAGCCAGCGAGTTGACCAACGAAGGGGTTCGCGAAGGTGAAGAACAGAGCGATACCAACACCGATCATGGTCACGGCGTCGAGCAAGCCAGCCACGATGAACATTTTAACTTGCAGCATTGGAACCATTTCTGGCTGACGCGCTGCGCCTTCCAGGAACTTGCCGCCCAACAGGCCGAAACCAATTGCGGTACCCAGTGCGCCCAGGCCGATCAACAGTGCAACAGCGATAGCGGTTAGACCAACTACAGTTTCCATCTTTCCTCCCGACTTTTACGTCGTATGGTTTAGGTTTTTTAGATTAAAGCGGTAAAACAAATCGTTTCATCGAGCCCGTGACGGGCCCCCTCCCGTTTGACCGGGAGGGACATCAGACTAGCCTAGGCTGGCCTTAATGGTTCTCTTCGTGCGCCATCGACAGGTAGACGATGGTCAGCATCATGAAGATAAACGCCTGCAGGGTGATAATCAGGATGTGGAACACTGCCCACGCCCACTGCAGAACTACACCCAGGCCGCTAAGCCAGAGCAGACCGCTGCCGAACATCACAGCAATCAGAATGAAGACCAACTCGCCGGCGTACATGTTGCCGAACAGACGCAGTGCCAGGGAGATCGGCTTGGCGATCAGGGTGACGAATTCCAACAGGAAGTTCACCGGGATCAGCAGGGCTTGAACGAAGACGTTCTTGCTGCCGAAGGGGTGCAGGGTCAGTTCGCCGATGAAGCCGCCGATGCCCTTTACCTTGATGCTGTAGAAAATAATCAGCGCGAACACCGACAGAGCCATGCCCAGGGTAGCGTTCGGGTCAGTGGTCGATACGGCGCGGAATGGAATGTGCGGATCACCGGAGATCCACATAGCCACCTGAGGAATCCAATCTACCGGGATCAGGTCAACGGCGTTCATCAGGAACACCCAGACGAAGATGGTCAGTGCCAATGGTGCAATCACCGGGCTACGGCCATGGAAGCTGTCTTTCACGCTGCCATCGACGAATTCGACCAATACTTCAACGAAGTTCTGCAAAGCACCAGGTTGACCGGAAGTCGCTTTCTTTGCCGCCATGCGGAAAAGAAGAACGAAGACCAGGCCCAATGCGACCGACCAGCCGAGGGTATCGACGTGGAAAGCCCAGAAGCCCATTTCCTTGGCTTCTGCTGCGGTGTGAGCAAAGCCCCAGCCGCCATTGGGTAGCTGCCCGAAGGTCAGGTTCTGCAAGTGGTGCTGGATATAGCCCGAAGCGGTTGTCTCTGCCATGGTTGCCTCAAACGCCCTAAGGTCTCGAAAGTCTTGTTCTCATCAGCAGGGGAGCGAACCAGCTGACCAGTTGGGTCAGCACGAAGACGCCGAATACAGCTAGCGGCGCCAATGGCTTCACACCTGCGAACGTCAATGCAAAGAGCACTGCCGTCAAAATCAGTTTGCCCGCTTCACCGGCATAAAAAGACCGGACGATAGCTTGGGCTGCTCGGGCGCCGGAAAACCGAAATGCCCTGTGAGCGAAATACACATTAGGTAACAAGGCTATCAGGCCTCCGCAGAGTCCTGAGTATCCGGCAACGACTCCGCGCCATTGCCAGAGCGCCAGTGCAGCGATCAGCAAAACGACAAATTGGGCCATTAACACCGGAAAAACCGCCAGACGATGGAAGGGCAAGCGGTTTGGCGTGCGGGTTTCCATCACTCTTGCTCCCCAGAGGTCGGCTGCCGGAAATCAATAACTTGGCATAATTTGTGCCGACAAAATGCGCGCAGAGTATAGGGGCGGTTCTGCCCCTATTCAACTGTCAGGTAGTGATTTCCGACTGCGCGCTACATACGCAATTGTTTCAGCGGATGTGAGCGAGGACGCCCTGCAACTCGTCGAGGGAGTTGTAGCCTATGACCAGTTGCCCTTTTCCCTTCTTACCGTGGCGGATCTGCACCGCAGAGCCCAGCCGCTCGGCCAGGCGCTGTTCCAGGCGCGCGATATCCGGGTCGGGTTTGACCGGTTCGGCAGCCTCCTGTTTGCCACTCAACCACTGGCGAACGAGGGCTTCGGTCTGGCGCACGGTCAGACCTCGTGCGACAACGTGTCGCGCCCCTTCAACCTGTTGATTTTCCGGCAATCCGAGCAATGCGCGGGCATGACCCATTTCCAGGTCGCCGTGGGACAGCATGGTTTTAATCACTTCCGGCAACGCAATCAGGCGCAACAAGTTGGCCACCGTCACCCGAGACTTGCCCACCGCCTCGGCGACCTGTTGCTGGGTCAGCTGAAATTCCTGCTGTAAGCGCTGCAGGGCAATCGCTTCTTCGATCGGATTGAGGTCTTCACGCTGGATGTTCTCGATCAGCGCCATGGCGATGGCGGTCTCATCCGGAACATCGCGCACCATCGCCGGGATAGTTTCCTGACCGGCCTGCTGGCTCGCCCGCCAGCGGCGTTCGCCGGCGATGATTTCAAACCGGCCGGCACCGATAGGGCGCACCACGATCGGCTGCATGACGCCTTGGGCCTTGATCGAATTGGCCAGTTCCTCCAGCGCCTGCGGGTCCATATCGCGACGTGGCTGGTACTTGCCACGCTGGATCAGGTCCAACGGCAGGTGTTGTAGCTCACGTTGATCGGCCTGTACCGCTTGCTCCTCCAGGGAGCTCACGGTCGGACCGCTGAGCAGTGCATCCAGTCCTCGTCCGAGACCTCGTTTCTTGACGGCCATGGGGATTCCTTAAGTTGCCTGAGCAGCGGCAGTACGTGAATTTTTACGTTGGCGACGAACCATCTCGCCCGCCAGGGCCAGATAGGCCAGTGCGCCGCGGGAGGATTTGTCGTACGCCAGGGCCGGCATGCCGTAGCTAGGGGCTTCGGCGAGGCGGATGTTGCGCGGAATGACGGTGTCGTACAGCTGATCGCCGAAATGTTCCTTGAGCTGCGCTGAAACGTCGTTCATCAAACTCAGACGTGGGTCGTACATGGTGCGCAGCAACCCCTCGATCTTGAGGTTTGGGTTAAGCAATTCAGCGATGCGCTTGATGTTATCCACAAGGTCGCTAAGCCCTTCGAGGGCAAAGTATTCACACTGCATGGGGATAATCACCCCATCAGCGGCAACCAAGGCGTTGAGCGTCAGCATCGACAACGACGGCGGGCAGTCGATCAGGATGTAGTCGTAGTTCTCTCGAATCGGCGCCAAGGCGCTGCGCAGACGGCTTTCTTTCATCTGCATTTCCAGCAGAACGACTTCGGCTGCGGTCAGGTCGCGGTTGGCAGGTAGCAACTGGTAACCGCCGTGTTCGGAAAAGTGCATGGCCTGGGCCAGGTCACATTCGCCGATCAACAGGTCGTAGACCGAGTTCTCCAGGCCATGTTTATCCACACCGCTACCCATGGTGGCGTTGCCCTGTGGATCAAGGTCGATCAACAGCACCCGGCGCTTGGTTGCGACCAGGGATGCTGCGAGGTTGATGCAGGTGGTGGTCTTGCCCACACCACCCTTTTGGTTCGCTATCGCGAATACCTTAGCCATTCTTGCTTGTGTTCCCAATCATGCCGTGCGGCGCAGTATCAGCAGATGGCGTTGGCCTTGGCAACCAGGTACGGCCAAGGCGTGTTCGCTATCGAGGTGGA
Source organism: Pseudomonas sp. MF08875 (assembly GCF_059862525.1). Lineage (NCBI taxonomy): Bacteria > Pseudomonadati > Pseudomonadota > Gammaproteobacteria > Pseudomonadales > Pseudomonadaceae > Pseudomonas > Pseudomonas sp. MF08875. Next base: position 14,003 of record NZ_JCBCUW010000058.1, on the reverse strand, counting down.
AGTCTGCCGGCAATGCTACCAGCTCATCGGCGGGATGAACGCCCTTCATTGCCAGCCAACGGGTGTCGCGGTTGCCCAGGTGGCGAGTCCAGTTGCTGAAATTCTCCATGCTGCTGAACGCCCGGGAGACGATCCCGTTGAATGGCAGCTCAGGCTGGTAGCTTTCGACGCGGCTGTGGATAACTTGCAGGTTATCCAGTTTCAGCTCGAGTTTGACCTGGGTGAGGAAGCGGGTTTTCTTGCCGTTGCTGTCCAGGCAGGTCACTTGCGAGTCGGGAAACAGGATCGCCAACGGGATTCCCGGCATGCCGCCGCCACTGCCCACGTCCAGCCAACGGCCGTTTTCGATGAAGGGCATCACGCTCAAACTGTCGAGCAGATGCCGAGAGACCATTTCGTCGGGATCGCGCACGGCCGTGAGGTTGTAGGCCTTGTTCCACTTAATCAACAGCGCCAGATAACCGAGCAGCAATTCGTGCTGATTCGGCGTCAGATCGACGCCAAGGGTACGAGCGCCTGTGGATAACTCTTCGGCATGTTGCGAGGTGACCAATGAACTCAAGCGCTTTGCTCCAACTGACGGCCCGCGCCGCGTTTTTTCAAATGAATCATCAACAGTGAGATGGCCGCCGGGGTAACGCCGGGAATACGCGAGGCCTGGCCCAGGGTTTCTGGCCGCGTGGCGCCGAGCTTGCTCTGGATCTCTTTGGATAGACCGGAAATGCCGGTGTAGTCGATATCCACAGGCAACTTGGTGTTCTCACTGGCGCGCAGGCGAGCGATTTCATCCTGTTGACGATCGATGTAGCCGGCGTACTTGGTCTTGATTTCGACCTGCTCGGCGACCTGGGGATCTTCTGCACCTTGGCCGGTCACCTCGACCAAACCCGCGTAGTCGATTTCCGGCCGGCTTAGGAGATTGAGCAGGTTGTATTCATGGGTCAGCGGCGTGCCGAACTTTTCGGCAATGGCATCGCCCTGCTCGGTGCCCGGGCGCACCCAGGTGCTTTTCAGGCGCTGCTCTTCGAGTTCGATGCTTTCGCGCTTTTTGCAGAAAGCCGCCCAACGCACATCGTCCACCAAGCCCAGTTCGCGACCTTTTTCGGTCAGGCGTAAGTCGGCATTGTCCTCACGCAGGATCAAACGGTACTCGGCCCGGGACGTGAACATCCGATACGGTTCCTGGGTACCCAGGGTAATCAGGTCGTCGACCAATACGCCGATGTAGGCTTCGTCACGGCGCGGGCACCAACTGTCCTTGCCCTGGGCACGCAGTGCCGCGTTCGCCCCGGCGAGCAAACCTTGGGCGCCGGCCTCTTCGTAGCCAGTGGTGCCGTTGATTTGCCCAGCGAAGAACAAACCGCCAATAGCTTTGGTTTCCAGGCTGTACTTCAGGTCCCGCGGGTCGAAGTAGTCGTACTCGATGGCGTAGCCAGGACGGACGATATGGGCGTTTTCCATGCCGCGGATCGATTGCACGATCTGCAATTGCACATCGAACGGCAGGGATGTGGATATCCCGTTCGGGTACAACTCATGGGTGGTCAGGCCTTCGGGTTCGATAAAGACCTGATGGCTTTCCTTGTCGGCAAAGCGGTGGATCTTGTCTTCGATCGACGGGCAGTAACGCGGGCCGATGCCTTCGATCTCGCCTGCGGCGGAATACATCGGTGAACGATCGAGGTTCGCGGCGATGATTTCGTGGGTGCGTGCGTTGGTGTGGGTGATCCAGCAACTGACCTGTTTGGGATGCTGTTCCTTGGAACCCATGAACGACATCACCGGGATTGGCGTATCACCCGGTTGTTCGGTCATCACCGAGAAATCCACGGAGCGCCCGTCTATTCGCGGCGGCGTCCCGGTTTTCAGGCGCCCGACCCGCAGCGGCAGTTCACGCAGGCGACGAGCCAGGGCAATGGAGGGCGGATCACCTGCACGGCCGCCCGAGTAATTCTGCAAACCGATGTGGATAAGTCCACCCAGGAAGGTGCCAGTGGTCAGTACCACGGCGTCGGCAAAGAAGCGCAGGCCCATTTGGGTCACAACGCCACGCACTTGATCCTGCTCGACGATCAAGTCATCGGCGGCTTGTTGAAATATCCACAGGTTGGGCTGGTTTTCCAGGGTTTCACGCACCGCAGCCTTGTAGAGCACACGGTCAGCCTGGGCGCGGGTAGCCCGCACGGCTGGGCCTTTGCGGCTGTTCAACACGCGGAACTGGATACCACCTTTATCGGTGGCCATGGCCATCGCGCCGCCGAGGGCGTCGATCTCCTTGACCAGGTGGCTTTTGCCAATGCCACCAATGGCAGGGTTGCAACTCATCGCACCGAGGGTTTCCACGTTGTGCGTCAGCAACAGGGTTTTTGCCCCCATGCGTGCTGATGCCAGTGCTGCCTCGGTACCGGCATGACCGCCGCCGATGACGATCACTTCAAAACGGGAAGGGAAATCCACCACGCACCTCGTGCCTGCTTCAGTTAGGTAATCAGGAATAGTTTAGAGCTTGGTTTCTGGACCAAGGCGGCAAGTATAGGGACTTCCCCCCTCCTAAAGAACCCTTTGCACAAAATTTAACCAGCTGTGGAAAACTCGAGGTTATAGAAATTAAAAAGAAAGAAATTTATTAAATCTTTGTTTTTATGTTTATTTATACTGAGGCGTGTTTCTGTGGATAGATCGCTGTAAGCCTTTATATTCGCAATGTACAGAGATTAAAAACCCTGTGGTCATGTGACCAAGAGCCCCTTGGATAACCGGTGTAAGCCTGTGGATTAAAGAGGTGATTATCCACAGGGCAGGTTATCTCCACATTTTAGGCCCTGTTATCAACTGGCCTTAACGGCAGTTATTCACAGGGCTTAATCCGCAGAAAAGCTGCAAACGGGTACAAATCGCAGGCACGCAAACGCTGCCTCAGGCGCGTCAGGCTGTAAAAAATGGAGGAGGGGGTGGCACGGTGCCCTGCAATTGCAGCAATACCGCGGCTCAGTTACGCAACATTGCTGGAATTTGCAGGGTAGATGAGGGCTATTTACCGATACAGAAGCTGGAAAAGATCCTTCCCAGCAAGTCGTCCGAGCTAAAAGCGCCGGTGATTTCACCCAAGGACTGCTGAGCCTGACGCAGATCCTCTGCCAGCAACTCCCCTGCTCCCGCCAGGGTCAGTTGCGCCCGGCCGTGCTCAAGGGATGCGCTGGCGTGGCGCAGGGCCTCCAGGTGGCGCCGACGGGCGCTAAAGCTACTTTCCGAGGTCTGCTCGTAGCCCATGCAGGCCTTGAGGTGCTCGCGTAGCAGCTCCAGGCCCATACCTGCGGACTTGGCACTCAGGCTAAGGGTGACATGGCCATCGTGGCTAACTTCCATGGCGATGGCCTCGCCGGTCAGGTCGGCCTTGTTGCGAATCAAGGTGACTTTCGCAGGGTCGGGGCGGGTTTCCAGGAATTCCGGCCACAGCGCAAACGGATCTGCGGCTTCAGGTGCGGTGGCATCGACCACCAACAACACCCGATCGGCCTCGCCAATGGCCTTCAAGGCCCGTTCCACGCCAATTTTTTCGACCTGGTCATCGGTGTCACGCAGCCCGGCGGTATCAACCACATGCAGGGGCATGCCATCGATGTGGATATGTTCGCGCAGGATGTCGCGGGTGGTGCCGGCAATCTCAGTCACGATGGCGGCTTCGCGCCCGGCCAGGGCGTTGAGCAGGCTGGATTTGCCGGCGTTGGGCCGGCCAGCGATGACCACTGTCATGCCATCACGCAGCAACGCGCCCTGCCCGGCTTCGCGCAGGACGGTGGATAACTCGTCGCGCACGGCGTCCAGCATGCTTAGCACGTGGCCATCGGCGAGGAAGTCGATCTCTTCTTCCGGGAAATCGATGGCGGCTTCGACGTAGATCCGTAGCGCAATCAACTGCTCGGTCAGGCTATGAACCCGTTGGGAAAACGCGCCTTGTAGAGAACGAAGGGCATTGCGTGCAGCCTGGGCGGAGCTGGCTTCAATCAAGTCCGCGATGGCTTCGGCCTGGGCCAGGTCCAGTTTGTCGTTGAGAAAGGCTCGCTCACTGAACTCCCCGGGCCGGGCCAGGCGACAGCCCAGTTCCAGGCAACGGCGCAGCAGCATGTCCAGAACCACGGGGCCGCCATGACCTTGCAGTTCCAGCACATCTTCGCCGGTAAATGAGTTCGGCCCCGGGAAGTACAGCGCGATGCCCTCGTCCAACAGATCGCCCTCGGCATTGAGGAAAGGGCCGTAGTGGGCAAAGCGCGGCTTCAGTTCGCGCCCGCTGATGGCTTGGGCCGCTAGGCCTGCCAGTGGCCCAGAAATACGCACGATACCGACTCCGCCACGGCCCTGGGCGGTGGCGACGGCGGCGATGGTTTCACGAGGAGCGCTCATAAACCGATGTCCCGATAGAAATGGCAGATAGCAAAACGCCCCACTAGGGGGCGTTTTGAGTGGTTATCCACAGCGTAAGTTATGCGTCGGCTTTTTTGGTAGCCGCCTCGACTTTACGGGTGATGTACCACTGTTGGGCGATGGACAGGCAGTTGTTCACAACCCAGTACAGCACCAGACCTGCCGGGAACCACAGGAAGAAGAAGGTGAAGATGATTGGCATCATTTTCATCACCTTGGCCTGCATCGGATCCGGCGGTGTCGGGTTCAACTGCTGCTGGATGAACATGGTGGCGCCCATGATGATCGGCAGGATGAAGAACGGATCCTTGATCGACAGGTCGGTAATCCACAGCATGAACGGCGCTTGACGCATTTCCACGCTTTCCAGGAGAACCCAGTACAGCGAGAGGAAAACCGGCATTTGCACAAGAATCGGCAAGCATCCACCCAGCGGGTTGATCTTCTCTTTCTTGTACAACTCCATCATGGCTTGGGACATTTTCTGCCGGTCATCGCCATGTTGTTCTTTCAGGGCGGCCAGTTTTGGCGCCACTGCACGCATACGCGCCATGGATTTGTAGCTGGCGGCCGACAGCGGGAAGAAGATCCCTTTAATCAGCATGGTCAGGAAAATGATCGACCAACCCCAGTTACCCACCAGGCTGTGGATATGTTGCAGCAGCCAGAAAATCGGTTGGGCGATGAACCACAGGATGCCGTAGTCGACGGTCAGTTCCAGGCCAGGGGACAACTCTTTGAGAATCGCCTGGCTTTTCGGACCGGCATACAGCGTCGCGCTGGTTTCAGCCTTGGCACCCGGCGCCACGCTCAAAGCAGGGCCGGTGAAACCGATGATGTAGTTACCTTGGCTGTCTTTGCGAGTCTGCACCACGTTGTTGTCGTTCTTGGCCGGAATCCAGGCCGTCACGAAGTAGTGCTGCAACCAGGCAACCCAACCACCCTGGACCGATTCTTTGAGGGTGGCCTTGTCGATATCTTTCATCGACACTTTTTTGTACGGCTCGGCACTTGTCCACAGGGCGGCGCCCAGGTAGGTCGCGGTGCCGGTAGCTGTGGTCGAAGAAGGATCGGAGCTGGCGTCACGCTTGAGTTGGGCAAACAGGTTGCCGGTCCAGGCCTTTTCGCTGCTGTTGTCGATCAGATAGGTCACTTTCAGGTCGTACAGACCGCGAGTGAAGGTGAAACGTTTGATGTAGTTGACCCCAGCATCGCTGAACTTCAGGTCAACATTCAGCTGGTTCTGGCCATCAGCCAGTTGATAAGTCTTTTGTTCGGTCGAATAAACCGGACGGCCGGTCGGACGAGCGTCCGGGCCATCGACACCGGTCAGGCCGCTTTGGGCCAGGTAAGTGCGTTCGCCACCGTTATCGAACAATTGAAACGGGATCTCCGGGTGATCCTGGCGACGTGGGTACAGCGGCAGCATCAGCTGGGCGATATCACCACCTTGAGGGTCGATTGCAAGTTCCAGGACGTCCGTTTTAACGCGGATAAGGTCTTTGCTGGTGGCAACCGGCATTTCTGCGGGGGCGCTGGTATCGGCATTCGCGCTGGGTACATCGGCACTGGCCGCTGCATTGTTGCCCACAGGTGCGTCTGGCAGACCTGAAGTCTGGGTGTTGGCAGCAACATTCTGAGTCGGCAGGGCAGCCTGGCCATAGTCCTGGTTCCAGTTAAGGACCATAACGTAGGACACGATTGCCAGGGCGACGATCAGGATCGTGCGTTTAATATCCATGATTACTCGGCCATCGAAGAAGAACGGGAGGTAGGGATAGATGGAACCGGGTCGTAACCACCGGGATTCCACGGATGACAGCGGCCTAAACGACGAACGGCCAGCCAGCCACCACGCAGAAGGCCATGATTTTCTATGGCTTCTTGCGCGTAGCAGGAACAACTGGGGTAGAAACGACAGTGGTTGGCCATCAGAGGACTAATGGCATAGCGATAGAACTGGATCGGAACGAGTGCCAGTTTACGCATCGGGACCGCCTACCCCTACAGTTTCGGTGTTGACCGCTGGTACTGGCTTGTTACGAGCCAGACGTTTCCAGAGCTTGCCGAAATGCTGAATCAATTCGGGGTTTTCTACGTCACCCAAACCTTTGCGCGCGACGATAACGATGTCCCAACCCACCAGAGAATCCTGGTGAAGGCGAAACGATTCGCGCATCAGACGTTTGAGGCGATTGCGCTCAACGGAGAGCTTGACGCTCTTCTTGCCAATCACCAGGCCGAGGCGTGGGTGGTCAAGATCGTTGTTGCGTGCAAGGAGCAGGAGATTTTTCCCCGGAACCTTGCCGGTGGGGGAGTCAAAGACTGCCTTGAAATGCCGGGGGGTAAGCAGACGCTTTTCCCGACTGAAGTCCTGACTCACCACCAGTACCGGATTATCAAACTGCCAGACGCGCACGACCTTTGGCGCGACGGCGCGACAGAACAGCACGGCCGTTCTTGGTAGCCATGCGAGCACGGAAACCGTGGGTACGAGCGCGTTTGATGGTGCTTGGTTGGAAAGTACGTTTCATGTCGTGTTACCTGGTTCGTCCACAACGGGCCGGAATGGCCCCCGTTTTAAGAGACCGGCGATTCTAGAGAAAGCACGCCCCTAGGTCAATTTCCAACCAACGTTTCCTTTAATTAGATCTCTACAGCCTCGTGAGGGAGAGTTGGCGGTGTGTAGATATAGAAATAAGAAAGGAATTATTTAAAGCTTTTCTGTAAAGCTTATTAAAGCTAGGGATGCTATCTCCTGTGGATAACAGCATTTAAGCCTTCTAATTCGGGCTGTACAGAGGATGACAACTAGGCGTGAAAGCGGTGCCCTACCTGTGCCGTACTGTCGGATAACCTGTGGGCGAAAGCGATGGTTATCCACAGGCCGGTTATCCACTGGCTTTACCCCCTACTTTTGCAACGGGCTTAGCCATGGTTATCCACAGAGCTTATGCACATACCGTTGGTCATCTTTTTTATGGGTAAAGCATTGATTCTTCGTGCTGTGCGGCCAACCTACATGTGGATAAGTGTGCGTCTGGCCGCTACAATGGCCGCTGTTTTTGCCTCACCGGCTTTCGACTTAGGGGATATCCGTGTCAGTGGAACTTTGGCAGCAGTGCGTAGAACTTCTGCGTGATGAGCTGCCTGCCCAGCAATTCAACACTTGGATCCGTCCACTACAGGTCGAAGCCGATGGCGACGAGCTGCGTGTCTACGCACCGAACCGCTTTGTTCTCGATTGGGTCAACGAAAAGTACTTGAGCCGTGTGCTCGAGCTGCTGGACGAGCACGGCAACGGTATGGCCCCGGCGCTTTCCTTATTAATAGGCAGCAAACGCAGCTCAGCACCTCGTGCGGCGCCCAACGCCCCGCTGGCCGCTGCGGCATCCCAAGCTCAAGCCTCGGTCGCCCCACCACCTGTCAATGCACCTACCCCCGCTGCGCCAGCCAAACGCGCCACCCATAAGGTAGCCGAGGCCAGCGAAGAGCCCTCGCGCGACAGCTTCGACCCGATGGCCGGTGCCAGTTCGCAACAGGCTCCGGTTCGTGCCGAGCAGCGCACCGTGCAGGTCGAAGGTGCCCTCAAGCACACCAGTTACTTGAATCGCACGTTCACCTTCGAGAACTTCGTCGAAGGTAAGTCGAACCAATTGGCCCGTGCGGCTGCCTGGCAAGTGGCGGATAACCCCAAGCACGGTTACAACCCGCTGTTCCTGTATGGCGGCGTGGGCCTGGGTAAGACTCACTTGATGCACGCTGTGGGTAACCACCTATTAAAGAAGAACCCGAATGCCAAGGTCGTGTACCTGCACTCGGAGCGCTTCGTCGCGGACATGGTCAAGGCGTTGCAGCTCAACGCAATCAACGAGTTCAAGCGTTTCTACCGCTCCGTCGATGCCCTGTTGATCGATGACATTCAATTCTTCGCTCGCAAGGAACGGTCCCAGGAAGAGTTTTTCCACACGTTCAACGCACTGCTTGAAGGTGGCCAGCAGGTCATCCTGACCAGCGATCGTTACCCGAAGGAAATCGAAGGGCTTGAAGAACGCCTCAAATCGCGCTTCGGTTGGGGCCTGACAGTTGCCGTCGAACCTCCAGAGCTGGAAACCCGTGTCGCGATTCTGATGAAGAAGGCCGACCAGGCCAAGGTCGACCTCCCCCACGACGCGGCGTTCTTCATTGCCCAACGCATTCGCTCCAACGTGCGTGAGCTTGAGGGCGCGCTCAAGCGCGTCATCGCTCACTCCCACTTCATGGGCCGCGACATCACGATCGAGCTGATCCGCGAATCCCTGAAGGACCTGCTGGCACTCCAAGACAAACTGGTGTCTGTGGATAACATTCAGCGCACCGTCGCCGAGTACTACAAGATCAAGATTTCCGACCTGCTGTCCAAGCGTCGTTCCCGTTCTGTCGCCCGCCCGCGTCAAGTGGCCATGGCGCTGTCCAAGGAACTGACCAACCACAGCCTGCCGGAAATTGGCGATGTGTTCGGCGGCCGCGATCACACCACGGTCTTGCACGCGTGCCGCAAGATCAACGAACTCAAGGAATCCGACGCGGACATCCGCGAGGACTACAAGAACCTGCTGCGTACACTGACTACTTGATGGCACCAGCGCAGCTTATTAAGGCAAGGGACTAGACCATGCATTTCACCATTCAACGCGAAGCCCTGTTGAAACCCCTGCAACTGGTCGCAGGCGTCGTTGAACGCCGCCAGACCTTGCCGGTGCTCTCTAACGTGCTGTTGGTCGTCGAAGGCCAGCAGCTGTCGCTGACCGGTACCGACCTGGAAGTCGAACTGGTTGGCCGTGTGCAGTTGGAAGAGCCGGCAGAACCCGGCGAAATCACCGTCCCGGCGCGTAAGCTGATGGACATCTGCAAAAGCCTGCCAAACGATGCGCTGATCGACATCAAGGTCGATGAGCAGAAACTGGTGGTCAAGGCTGGCCGGAGCCGCTTCACCCTGTCCACCCTGCCGGCTAACGATTTCCCCACTGTTGAAGAAGGCCCGGGCTCGCTGACGTGCAGCCTGGAGCAAAGCAGGCTGCGTCGCTTGATCGAACGCACCAGCTTCGCCATGGCCCAGCAGGATGTACGTTATTACCTCAACGGCATGCTGCTGGAGGTTTCCGAAGGGATCATCCGCGCTGTGGCCACCGACGGCCATCGGTTGGCCATGTGCTCGATGAAAGCCGATATTGGCCAACCGGATCGCCACCAGGTGATCGTGCCGCGCAAAGGTATTCTGGAGCTGGCGCGCCTGCTCACTGAGCCGGACGGTCAGGTCAGCATCGTGCTTGGCCAGCACCATATTCGTGCGACCACGGGCGAATTCACCTTCACCTCCAAACTGGTGGACGGCAAGTTCCCGGACTACGAGCGCGTGTTGCCTAAAGGTGGCGACAAGCTGGTACTGGGCGACCGCCAGGCATTGCGCGAAGCGTTCAGCCGTACCGCGATCCTGTCCAACGAAAAATATCGCGGCATCCGCCTGCAACTGGCCAACGGTCAGTTGAAAATCCAGGCCAATAACCCGGAACAGGAAGAAGCGGAAGAAGAAGTGGGCGTCGACTACAACGGTGGCTCGCTGGAAATCGGCTTCAACGTCAGCTATTTGCTGGACGTGCTGGGCGTCATGACCACTGAGCAGGTTCGCCTGATCCTGTCCGACTCCAACAGCAGTGCGCTGGTGCAGGAATCCGACAACGATGATTCGGCATACGTCGTCATGCCGATGCGCCTGTAAACATGTTCAGCAGAAGCTAGATGTCCCTCAGTCGCGTCACGGTCACCGCGGTGCGCAATCTGCACCCGGTGACCTTCTCCCCTTCCCCACGCATCAACATCCTCTCTGGCTCTAATGGCAGTGGCAAAACCAGTGTTCTGGAAGCCATTCATTTGCTGGGGCTTGCCCGCTCGTTCCGCAGCACTCGGTTGCTGCCGGTCATCCAGTACGAGCAGCCGGCCTGCACGGTGTTTGGTCAGGTTGAACTGGCAGAAGGTGGGCACAGCGCATTGGGTATTTCTCGGGATCGCCAAGGCGAGTTCCAGATCCGCATCGATGGGCAGAACGCCCGCAGCGCCGCTCAGTTGGCCGAGATCCTGCCGCTGCAACTCATCAACCCTGACAGTTTTCGCTTGCTGGAGGGTGCACCGAAAATTCGTCGGCAGTTTCTCGACTGGGGTGTGTTCCACGTGGAACCACGTTTCATGTCCACCTGGCAGCGGCTGCAGAAGGCCCTGCGCCAGAGAAACTCTTGGCTGCGGCATGGTACACTTGACGCCGTTTCGCAAGCGGTTTGGGACAGAGAACTGTGCCAGGCCAGCGCTGAGATTGATGAATACCGCCGCGCTTACATCAAAGCCTTGAAACCAGTCTTTGAGCAAACCTTGAGCGAACTCGTTGAGCTTGAGGGTTTGACGTTGAGCTATTACCGGGGGTGGGACAAAGAGCGAGAGCTAAGTGCAGTGCTCACCGCTTCCGTTCACCGGGACCAGCAAATGGGGCATACCCAGGCCGGGCCACAACGCGCTGATTTGCGTCTTCGATTGGGCGCACATAACGCTGCGGATATCTTGTCCCGCGGCCAGCAGAAGTTAGTGGTCTGTGCCCTACGCATCGCCCAGGGGCACTTGGTCAGCCAGGCCCGGCGCGGCCAATGTATTTATCTGGTGGATGATTTACCGTCAGAACTGGACGAGCAGCACCGCCGCGCGCTTTGCCGTTTGCTGGAAGACTTACGCTGCCAGGTGTTCATTACTTGTGTAGACCACGAATTATTGAGGGACGGCTGGCAGACGGAAACGCCAGTCGCTCTGTTCCACGTGGAACAGGGCCGTATCACCCAGACCCACGACCATCGGGAGTGAAGGCATGAGCGAAGAAAACACGTACGACTCGACGAGCATTAAAGTGCTCAAAGGCCTGGATGCCGTACGCAAACGTCCCGGTATGTACATTGGGGACACCGATGATGGTAGCGGTCTGCACCACATGGTGTTCGAGGTGGTCGATAACTCGATCGACGAAGCTCTGGCTGGCCATTGCGACGACATCAGTATCATCATCCACCCGGATGAATCGATCACCGTACGCGACAACGGTCGCGGCATTCCGGTAGACGTGCATAAAGAAGAAGGCGTTTCCGCAGCCGAAGTCATCATGACGGTGCTGCACGCCGGCGGTAAGTTCGACGATAACTCCTACAAAGTATCCGGCGGGTTGCACGGTGTGGGTGTTTCGGTGGTAAACGCCCTGTCCGAAGAGCTGATCCTCACCGTCCGCCGCAGCGGCAAGATCTGGGAACAGACCTATATCCACGGTGTGCCAAAAGAGCCGATGCGCATCGTCGGTGAAAGCGAAACCACCGGGACCCAGATTCACTTCAAGCCCTCACCTGAAACCTTCAAGAACATCCACTTCAGCTGGGACATCCTGGCCAAGCGGATTCGTGAACTGTCCTTCCTCAACTCCGGTGTCGGCATCGTCCTCAAGGATGAGCGCAGCGGCAAGGAAGAACTGTTCAAGTACGAAGGTGGCCTGCGCGCATTCGTTGAATACCTGAATACGAACCGCACCCCGGTCAACCAGGTGTTCCACTTCAATATCCAGCGCGAAGACGGCATCGGCGTTGAAATCGCTCTGCAGTGGAACGACAGCTTCAACGAAAACCTGCTGTGCTTCACCAACAACATTCCGCAGCGCGATGGCGGTACTCACCTGGTGGGCTTCCGTTCGGCGCTGACGCGTAACCTGAACACCTACATCGAAGCCGAAGGCCTGGCGAAGAAGCACAAAGTCGCCACCACCGGTGACGACGCCCGCGAAGGCCTGACCGCCATTATCTCGGTCAAGGTGCCGGACCCTAAGTTCAGTTCCCAGACCAAGGACAAACTGGTGTCCTCCGAAGTGAAGACCGCGGTCGAACAAGAGATGGGCAAGTATTTCTCCGACTTCCTGCTGGAAAACCCCAACGAAGCGAAATTGGTTGTCGGCAAGATGATCGATGCGGCGCGGGCCCGTGAAGCGGCGCGTAAAGCCCGTGAGATGACCCGTCGCAAAGGTGCGCTGGATATCGCCGGCCTGCCGGGAAAACTGGCGGACTGCCAGGAAAAAGACCCTGCCCTCTCCGAACTGTACCTGGTGGAAGGTGACTCTGCTGGCGGCTCCGCCAAGCAGGGACGCAACCGCAAGACCCAGGCGATCCTGCCCCTCAAAGGCAAGATCCTCAACGTCGAGAAGGCCCGTTTCGACAAGATGATCTCTTCCCAGGAAGTCGGCACGCTGATTACCGCCCTGGGCTGTGGCATCGGCCGCGAAGAGTACAACATCGAGAAACTGCGTTATCACAACATCATCATCATGACCGATGCTGACGTCGACGGTTCGCACATCCGTACCCTGCTGCTCACTTTCTTCTTCCGTCAATTGCCGGAACTGATCGAGCGTGGCTACATCTACATCGCCCAGCCGCCGCTGTACAAAGTGAAGAAAGGCAAGCAAGAGCAATACATCAAAGACGACGACGCCATGGAAGAGTACATGACGCAGTCGGCCCTGGAAGACGCGAGCCTGCACCTGAACGACGAAGCGCCCGGTATTTCCGGCGAGGCGCTGGAGCGCCTGGTCAACGACTTCCGCATGGTGATGAAGACCCTCAAGCGTCTGTCGCGCCTGTACCCGCAGGAGTTGACCGAACACTTCATCTACCTGCCGGCCGTCAGCCTGGAGCAACTGTCCGATCACGCGGCCATGCAGGATTGGCTGGCCCAGTACGAAGTGCGCCTGCGCACGGTAGAGAAATCCGGCCTGGTCTACAAAGCCAGCCTGCGTGAGGACCGTGAACGTAACGTCTGGCTGCCTGAGGTCGAACTGATCTCCCACGGCCTGTCGAACTACATCACGTTCAACCGCGACTTCTTCGGCAGCAACGACTACAAAACCGTCGTGACCCTGGGCGCCCAACTCAGCACCTTGCTCGACGAAGGCGCGTACATCCAGCGCGGCGAACGCAAGAAAGCCGTGACCGAGTTCAAGGAAGCCCTCGACTGGCTGATGGCCGAAAGCACCAAGCGCCACACCATCCAGCGATACAAAGGTCTGGGTGAAATGAACCCGGATCAGCTGTGGGAAACCACCATGGACCCAAGCGTGCGCCGCATGCTCAAAGTCACCATCGAAGACGCCATTGGCGCGGACCAGATCTTCAACACCCTCATGGGTGATGCGGTCGAACCCCGCCGTGACTTCATCGAGGCCAATGCCTTGGCGGTGTCTAACCTGGATTTTTGATCGGTGTAGGATCCCAGAAAAGCTGCTGTATTTCCCAATATGCTGCTTTCGCTGCTCTAGGAAAAGGCCAACCCTCGCGGGTTGGCCTTTTTTTTGGTGCGCTGGAGCAATCCTTGTCGCGGATGTCTCCTCAATTCGGTCACGTTTATCAGTCCTGAATTCAACACATAAGTGCAACGCTCACCCCTGTATGCACTTCGTACGGCGTCTTCCAGCCCAAGCGCTTGCGCGGGCGTAGATTGATCCTCGCTACTGTCCGATTGACGGCTTCGACGGT
>NZ_JCBCUW010000057.1:0-31636 GCF_059862525.1 Pseudomonas sp. MF08875 | reverse complement strand
TGACCGTCGAAGCCGTCAATCGGACAGTAGCGAGGATCAATCTACGCCCGCGCAAGCGCTTGGGCTGGAAGACGCCGTACGAAGTGCATACAGGGGTGAGCGTTGCACTTATGTGTTGAATTCAGGCCCCAATACTTTGGCCTTGGCCACCGCTTGTGTGCGGCGTTCCACCCCCAATTTGCTGTGGATGCGCCGGGCGTGGGTCTTGACCGTGTGCAGGGAAATGAACAGCTGCTCGGCGATCTGCTGGTTGGAGCTGCCCTGGGCGATCAACTTGAGCACTTCCAGTTCTCGCAGGCTGAGGGGGCTTTCGTTGCCCGCCGTGGCCACGATCGGCGAGCCTTCCAGGCCCAGGCCATGCAGCAGGTGCGGCTGGCGCAGGCGCAGTTCCTGCAAGGCCTGTTGCAGGTTGCACCGCTGCACCAGGCTCAGGCCGCTTTCAAGGGCCTCGCGGGCCAACGCCGTTTCGCCGCGCAAGAACGCCACCTCGCCACGGGCCAGCAGCAACTCGGCCTCCAGGCCATGGCGGCCCTGGCGGCGGGCGCTTTCCAGCAGCGCGGCCAGTTGCTCCAGCGGCTGGCGGGCTTGATTCAAGTGCACGTCGGCGAGGATCAGCAGGTACTCGATGCGCGGGATCAATTCGACGCTTGCCGGTGGCGCCTGCAAGGCTCCCGGCCCACGGTAATGGCGCAACAGCCGGGTAAGGGCTTCGTGAGCCAGTTCGGGGCGGCCCTGCTGTAGCCAGAACTGGCTGCTGATTTGCAGTAGCACGCCACGGTACACGGTGTCGGGGATCTGCCGTTGCTGCATCAAGCGTTCGGCGTCGCGTAGGCGCACAAAGCCGTGGGCATAGTCGCCCTGGTTGACGGCCAGCAGGGCCTGGCCCAAAAAGCCGTACAGCGCCCGTTTGTCCTGGCTCGGCAGGCAGGCTTGCAGGCCGGCCTGGAAAAACACCTGGGCCAATTCACCCTGGCCCTGGCTCAAGGCCAGGCGCCCGCGCCGCAGGGCGATGCGCCCCAGCAACGGGGTGGCGCAGGGCACATGCTGGCTGACCAAGTCGTGCACGCCGCACAGCAGGCTTTCGGCGCGATGGGCGGCGCCGCGCTGCTCCAGTAACTGTGCGTGGTCCAGCTCCAGCAGCGCCTCGAACAGCAACGAGCCCTGGGCCCGCGCCAGGCACAGGGCCTCGCGGTTGATGGCTTGGGCGACGTCCAGCTCACCTTTGAGCAACGCCTGTTGGGTCAAGCCGCACAGGCACAGCAAACGGGCGGTCCAGGCTGAGGCGGGCAGCGCAGCCAGGGCTTCCTGGAAATGTTCGCGGGCCGGTTCCAGGCGCCCCTGCAAGTGCAGCAGCCAACCCTGTTGCGCTTCCCAGCGCGCCAGCAAGAGTTTTTGCTGCGCGGCGCAAGGCTGCGGGGCGAACCGGGCCATTTGCTCGATACATGCCGCCGCTTGTTCAAAACGCCCGGCGAACAACAGTGCGGCGGTCAACAAGCCTACCAGTTGCGGGCTGCCGAGCATCAGTTCTTCGCCCTGCTGCTCGTGCAGGCGCAACAGCAGCACCACGTTGTGCTGCTGGAACACGTGTTCGAAATCGAAATGCTGCAACAGGCTTACCGCCACTTCGTACTCTTGGGCGAGCAAGGCCTGCTCGAACGCCGCTTGCCAGTCTTGCTCGGCGGTGAACCATTGGCAGGCGCGCCGGTGCCACGAACGCCCCACCGGCCATTGCTGGCGGCGGATCAGCTGCGCCAGGGGCTCGAACACCTGGAGCCATTCGCCGCTGTCGTCCCAGGGTTCGATAAAGCAACCCAGGGCCTGCAACGAACGCAGCCACTGCGCGCCCTCCCCCGCGCCGAACAGGTGCTCGCACAAAGGCGCGTTGAAGCGCGGCAGGTGGGCGAGCACGCGCCATGCCTCGGCTTGCTCCGGCGACAGGCAACTGAACAGTTCATGTTCCAGGTAATCGAGCAAGGTGTCCGACGGCCCGGGTTCGCGGTCGGCGACGGCCCAGTCCTTGGTTTCCAGCAAGGCGATGCGCACCCCGGCGCACCAACCGCCGCTGCCCTGGAAGATGCGCTCCGGGGTTTGCGTGCAATAGGGCTGGGGCAGATTGTGGATCAGTTGGCGGATTTCGTCGGCGTTGAACAGCAGCCCATGGCCATCGCATTCGAGCAGTTCATCGTCGAGCAGCAGGCGCGGCCAGTTGCATTGCGGGCGGCGGCGCCCATTGAGCCACCAGATCAGCGCGGGGCTGCTGACCACCAGCAAGCGGTCGAGCAAGCCGTCCAGTTCCGGGGCCGGCACCCGGCAGTAGTCATCCAAAAACAGCCAGGTGGGCGCCTGCAACCGCGCCAAGTGGGCCAGCAGGCTGGGTTCGTCGACCGCCCCCAGGCCCAGCGCCTGGGCCAGGGCGGCGCACAGTTGTTCGGCGGTTTTCAGCGCGCCGGCCAAGGGCAGCCAGTACACCTGGCAGTCCGCCGGGGCCTGGAGCAAGCACTCGGCCATCAAGGCGCTCTTGCCGCTGCCCGCTGGCGCACACAGCAGGCGCACGCGCGCAGGCGAAGCCATCAAGGGCGCACTCAGGCGCTGGCGCGACAGGTGATGGGACGACAAGCGGGGCAGGAACCCAGGGCGGTCCAGACACAGGCTCATGGCGGTCATTGCGGCGGGCCTTTTTTATTTTTATCCAGCGTGCCTCCACCCTAGCCCTCTGCAAGACGCTTGTTGAGAGCTATTCAGCACGCTGATTGGCCACCATAAAAAACCGAGCCGCCACGGTGCCGCGGCCGCACTTACCAGGCCAATGTCGCCGCGCTCTCGAAATGCCCGCGATCCAGCGCCGTGACACCGTAGGTCACAGCGCCCGCGTCAGGGTTGGCGTCGGTCCAGTGAGCGCTGGCGCTTTCACAGCGCACCGTCGCCACCAGGCAATCGGCGCGCGTGGTGTCCAGCGCTTTGCCCGGCGCACTGCGGTACACGGCGTAGTAACGGGTCTGGCCGGGCGTGTTGGCCGGGTGGTCCTGCCACTGCAATTGAGTGCCCGCCGCCGTCTCCTCGCGCCGCACGGCCACCGGGGGTTGAGGTGCGCGACCTGTCTTCCAGGCCATGGCAGGGATCAATGCCGGGTGTTGCCACACTTGCGCGCGGATCGCCGCGACGGCCCGTGCAGCCTGGGGTGCACGTAGCGACAGGTGGCGAAACAGCACGCTGCCGCTTACCTGCGGGTTGTCGGTGTTCCAGGTCAATTGCCGACTGATTTGCGTGATGCCCTCGTCCTCTGCCCAACCCGGTTCCCGGGCACTGGCGACCCCGACTTTGTAGAGGGCCTCACCGATGTACAGGTGCACATTGCGCCCGTGTACCGTGTCGGCCCACCACTTGGCCACCACCTCGAAGGGCGCCACCTCCAGGTCAAAGGTCCAGTAGACCTGGGGCAGGATGTAGTCCAGCAGTTCTTCGTGAACCCAGCGCCGGGTGTCGGCAAACCCCACGTCGTAATTGGGGGCGCCGTGGCGGGTAGCCGAGCCCAGGGGATCGACGCTTTGGTTACGCCAGACCCCGGCAGGGCTGACGCCGCACTTTATCCCTGGGTCAAATTCGCGCAGGGCGGCCGACAGTTCGCGGATAAGTTGATAGGTGTTGTCGCGGCGCCAGTCGCCCTTGTCGGCAAAGTCCTGGCCGTAACGGGCGAAGGTGGCGCTGTCGTCTAGTGGCGAGGCGGCGGACTCGTAATAGAAGTAGTCATCGAAGTGCACGCCATCGATGTCGTAGTTGCGCGCCACCTCCATCACGGCCTCGACGATCGCGCTTCGCGCCTGGGGGATGCCGGGGTCGATCACGAAGCGATCGGAGGCGCTGGCGATCCATTGCGGCTGAGCCTGGTACACGCTGGCGGGGCGCCCCGGTGCCACGCGGTTCAGTTGTTCGACCGTGGCGGGCGAACGATCCATCGAGACGCGGTAAGGGTTGAACCAGGCATGCAGCTCCAGGTTGCGCCGATGGGCCTGCTCGATGACGAACGCCAGCGGATCGAACCCTGGGTCCTGGCCCAGGGTGCCGGTCAGGTAGCGTGACCAGGGTACGAGGGTGGAGCGGTAAAAGGCATCGGCACAGGGCCGGACTTGGAAGAACACCGCGTTCATCCGCAGGCTCACTGCTTCGTCGAGCATGGCGGTCAGTTCGCGTTGTTGCAGGGCCACGCGCTCGGCCTCGTTGCTGATGGCCAGCGACTGCTTGGATGGCCAGTCAAGGTTAAGCACCGTGGCAATCCAGCTTGCGCGCAAGTGATGTTTGGTCGTTGTCGTTAGGTGATGAGTCATGGCTCGGATTCCTGATGACGGGGGCCTGGTGGTATCCCGTCGATAACGCACTTGCAGGCACTCCGTGGGCCTTGAGCCTAATCAAGCCGTGGAGGTTTACAGGGGTGAGGGGCAGATTCAGAAAAGCCCTGCGATGAGTGCCGATCCATTCCCCCCTGAACATAGGAAGAACCTGACAGGTTGGCGTTGATCTGTGGGAGCGGGCCGGGCAAGCCCGCCCCCACAAGGAGCGTGGCAAGCGGTCAGCGCACCCCGCTGCTGCGCAGGGCCGAGGGAGTGTAGTCGGCGGCTTGGGCCTTGAAGCCGAAGATCAAGCTGTGTTTTTCCTCGCTCTTCATGCCCAGGGCGATGTAACGGCCGGCGATCAGGTCGTAGAGGGTTTCCAGGGTGTAGGCCGGGGCTTGGTGGTTGTAGTAGAACTGCGCATGCCCTTCGGCCACCCGCCACAGTTGCCCGCGGCCGTCATAGTGATCGACCAGCGCGGCCTGCCAGCTGTCTTCGTCGATGTACATGTGGCGCTTGGCGTAAATGTGGCGCTCGCTGGGCTTGACCGTGCCGACCACTTCCCACACCCGGTGCAGTTCGTAGCGGGTCAGGTCCTGGTTGATATGCCCAGCCTTGATGACGTCGTCGTACTTGAGGGTCGGCGAGTCGAGCTTGTAGCTGTTGTAGGGGATGTACATCTCTTTTTTGCCGATCAGTTTCCAGTCGTAGCGGTCGGGGGCGCCGGAGAACAGGTCGAAGTTATCCGAAGTGCGCAGGCCATCGGCGGCGGTGCCCGGGCCGTCGTAGGCCACTTGCGGGGCGCGGCGCACGCGGCGCTGGCCGGCGTTGTAGATCCACGCCAGGCGCGGTTCTTTCACCTGGTCGAGGGTTTCGTGCACCAGCAGCACGTTACCGGCCAGGCGCGCCGGGGCGGTCACCGATTGTTTGAAGAAGGTCAACACGTTGGCGGCCTTGGCCGGGTCCATGTCGGGGATCAGGTTGGGCACGGCGATTTCTTCTTCAAAACGGATCGGTGTGTAGCTGCCGTTCGTCTGCGGCGTGGCCTGGGTGATGATGCGTTTGACGTTACCGCCGTGGTAGCGGGTGATGTGGTTCCACAGCACTTCGACGCCGTTCTTGGGCAGCGGGAAAGCGTAGTAGCGGTTGCCGGTGAAGTTGGCTAGGCCATTGCCGTCGTTGATGGTGGTCACGTTCAGCGCGCTGCGCTTGGCCGCTTCGTAGACCTCGTCGGGCAGGCTCACGGTGCGGTGGGTTTTGTACACCGGGATTTTGTAGGTTTCGGGGTAGCGCTTGAACATCGCCACCTGGCCGTCGGAGAGTTTGTCCTTGTACTTGTCCACCGTGGCCGCGGTGATGGTGAACAGCGGTTTTTCATCAGCAAAGGGGTCAGCCAAAAAGCCCTTGCTGTCTTCGGCGCCGGCGTTCTTGCCGATGCCGCCGGTCCAGGCCGGGATCGAGCCATCGGCGTTGCCGGCCTTCTCGGCGCCTACCGGGGTCAGGCTGGTGCCCAATTTGGCGGCTTCTTCGGGCGATACCTGGGCCATCACGTTCAGGGCCAGCAAGCTCAGGGCCAGGGCGCTGCATTGCAGAATCATCTTGCGCATAAAAGTTGTTCCTCTTGTGCCGAATCAGAAGTTCACGCCAAAGCTCAAGGCCAGGAAATCGCGGTCAGTCAGGGTGTTGTAGTCGCCGCCGAAGAAGTCGGTGTAGCTCAGGCTGGCGGTGTAGGTGTTGCGGTAGTCGGCATCGACGCCGAGGCTGACCGCTTTGGCGCCTTCGTTGAACAGGCCGTTGGGGCCGTAACCCTTGACGTCATGGGACCAGGACAGGTTGGGCTTGAAGTTGATGCCCGCCACCAGGTTGTTGTAGTCCAGGATCGCCCGGGCGCGGTAACCCCAGGAGGTGGCCGTGACGAAGCCTTCGGTGTCGCCGCCATAGCCGTACTGGCCGTAGACCGAGTCGCGGCCGTAGCGGATCTTGTCCCGCGATTCCAGGCCCCCGACCCGCACCACCGCCGCCTCGCCCACCAGGGTCAGGCGATCGGCGCCCAGCACTTGGTCGAAGAATTGGGTCATGGTGCTTTGGATCTGGGTGACTTCCTTGCGCCGATAGCCGGTGTTGTCGGCGCCCAGCGAAGTGGCCAGCGGCGAGGTGGCGCCACCGGTGAGCGGGTTGAGCAGGGCCAGGGTCAGGTCGTTGGTGTTGACCTGCACGGGGGCGTTGGGGCGGTAGCTGATTTCGCCGGTCCACGCGGTGCCGGTGCGCAGGGTCGTGGAGAAACTGGCGCCGTAGAGGCGGATGTCTTCGGGGTATTCGAGGTAATACTTGCCCCGGCCCAGCATCACGCTTTGCGCCAGGCCCGCGCTGCTGCCCGGTGCCAACTGCTCGGCGATGCGCAGCATGCCCGGCAGCGCGGCCACGGTGGAAGCGCTGGCGGTGGTGGTGCCCACGGTGGGGGTGCGGCTGTGGTAGTTCATGAAATACAGACCGTACTCGGTGTCGTCCCCCAGCCAACGCAGGGCCGTGCCCCACTGCCCGGAATCGCGGGCATCGCGGTCGCCCGTGCGGCCGATGACCACGCCTTCGGAGGTGACATTGATGTCCTGGCCGAACGCCGCCGCCAAGGGCCGAAACGGCGCAATCGCCGGGCTGCCGACGGTGTAACCGGTGGTGCAACCGTCCTGCACCACGTCCACGCCGAAGTAGGTGCCACAGTTGTCCACCACCGTCTGGTCCCACTCCAGTTGGTAGAAGCCCTCGATGGTGAGTTGGTCGGTCAGGCCCTGGGAGGCGAACAGCATGTTCACCGGGACCAGGCCTTCCTTGATTTCCGCGCCGGGGCGGCGGAAGGCCGAAACGTCCACCGGGTTGATGCTGTTGATGGAGTTACCGATAAAGGTGCTCTCGCCCCAACTGACCACTTGCTTGCCTGCGCGCACGGTGCCCGGCAGGTTGGCGATGGAATAGTTGTGGTAGACGAAGGCGTCGAGGATCTGCGCGCCGGACGACTTGGAGCCTTCCTTGCGGTTGTGGTCGCTAATCTGCTTGAACTCGCGGTCTTCGTCCTTGAGCTCGAAGTCGTACCAATACTTGCCGCGCACGAACACGCCGGTATCGCCGTACTTGAGTTCGAGGTCGTGCAGGCCCTTGAAGATTTTCGAGAAGGTCTCGCCCTTCTTGAAGTTCAAGCGCCCGTCATCACCGGTGGACGCCTGGCCCGTGCCGCCGTTGGACACCCCGACCAAATCCTTGTCGGCACTGCGCATGCCCCAACTGGCGCCGACCGAGAGGGAAGAGTCGAATTGCCCCTCGATTTCGCCAATGTTGAATGAAACCGCTTGCGCCTGGGCACAGCAGCCCATAGCCACCGCCGCGGCGAGCGCCTGCGGCGTGAAGATGGCGCGCATTGTTGTTTTTGTCATGCGTCTTCCCCGGTGAGTGAACAGAAGGCCTCACCCTACTGCCGGCACTACGCAGCGATAAGCGCACCAAGGAGGTATTCACGCTGTACCTCTAAAGGATGACACCCCCCTCTAGCCCAGGCTTGCGCACGCCATGCACGGGATGGATAGCGGGGCATCAGGGGCGTGGATTCAGGGCCACCGGCCACTGTTACCTGAACTGCAACAGTCCTTGTCGACAATCGCGCTGTTTCCCCGGGGGGCAAGCTCTTATTCTTACCGGGCTCTCACAGCCATCCCCGCTGTAAGAGCAAATGTTCAATAGCTGTTTAGTTGCACTTATTGAACGACCGTTTTTATCTAAGTTGATGGCTCAACTTAGCGCTGCGTGTTCACTGACGTAGATTTGTTGCTCCTTGATCTGACGTCTTACTTTAGCCGCTGCCGATGCAGCGGCTTTTTTTTGCCTGTGGGTAAGTTGGCGTAAAACTTACGCGACTGGGTGAAAACAACTACAACCCTCAGCGACAACCGCGCAAACCCGAACGGCTAGCCTGATTCAAGTGACTTAGCGAGGCATGCGCCTTGGTTTAACCCCACTTATTCAGGCACCTTTATGTTCCCCATCAACACTACGCGTTATCGCTCAACAACAGGCTTTAATGGCCGCGTACGTTTTTTAATCATGCACTACACCGCGGCCAACTTTTCAGTCTCGGTCAATGCCCTGACCGGGCCGAATGTCAGTGCCCATTACTTGGTGCCCAATATTGTCGACCCCACTTACCGCCAGGCCGGTTTCACCGAACAGCAGATATTCAACCTGGTGGATGAAGACAAGCGCGCCTGGCACGCTGGAGTCAGCAGTTGGGCCGGGCGCAATAACCTGAACGACACCTCCATCGGCATCGAGGTGGTCAACCAGGCCAGCGACAACCAGGGCCAATTCACCTTCCCGCCCTATCACCCGCAACAGGTCGAAGCCATCGCCCAACTGGCCAAAGACATCCTGCAACGCCACCCGGATATCAGCCCGACCCATGTGCTGGGCCACTCGGATATCTCCGTGGGCCGCAAGAGCGACCCGGGGCCGATGTTTCCCTGGCATGAGCTGTATTTGCGCGGCATCGGGGCCTGGTTCGACCCCGCCACCCAAGAGCGCTTCGCCAGCACCTACAGCGCCAATGGCGTGCCGGCGCGGGCCGAGGTGATCGCGCTGTTCAAGAAATATGGCTACGACGTTGGCGCCGCGACCACTGAGGTGGGTTTCCAGCGTTTGGTGCGGGCCTTCCAGTTGCACTTTCGGCCCGAGAACTACAACGGCGTGCTGGATGTGCAAACCGCCGCCAACCTGGCGGCGCTGGTGAGCAAGTACATGCCTTGAGGGCGGGTCAGAGGGCGTACTTTTGCAGGTTGGCCATCATTTCCTTCAAGGCTTCGATGTTGTCCTTGGGGTGGGCCGCCCCGTCGAAGTCGCAGATCTGCTGCCAGTGGGCGGCGACATCTTCCGGCGAGAAGCCTGCACGGGGGTCGAACCCGGCGCCGAGGCTGCGCTCCCAACGCACCTTGCCGATCCAGCCGCCGCCAACCTCAAACAGGCCGCTGGTTTCCTGGCAGTTTTCGCTACCCAGATACACCACCAGCGGGCTGACCAGTTCCGGCTTGAGTTGCTCGAACACTTGCGGCGGGATCAGGCCTTCGGTCATGCGCGTACCGCCCGTAGGGGCGATGGCGTTGACCAGGATGTTGTTCTTGCGGCCCTCGATGGCCAGGGTGCGGGTCAGGCCATAGAGGCCAAGCTTGGCCATGCCGTAGTTGGCCTGGCCGAAGTTACCGTAGATGCCCGAGGTGGACGCGGTGAAAATCACCCGCCCGTAGTTTTGCTCGCGCAGGTGCGGCCACGCGGCGCGGGTCACCTTGTAGGCGCCTTCGACGTGGACGCGGTACACCAGGTCCCAGTCGCTGTCGTCCATTTTGTGGAAGCTTTTGTCCCGCAGGATGCCGGCGTTGTTGACCAGCACATCGACGCGACCGAAAGCATCGAGGGCGTTCTGCACGATTTTTTCGCCATCGGTGACGGAGTCGTGGTTGGCCTCGGCGGTGCCGCCGGCGGCGCGGATTTCAGCCACCACGCGGTCGGCGGCCGAAGCGTTGGCGCCTTCGCCCTGGGCCGAACCGCCAAGGTCGTTGACCAACACCTTGGCGCCATGGCGCGCAAACAGCAGCGCGTGGGCCCGCCCCAGGCCACCGCCGGCACCGGTGACAATCACGACTTTATCTTCCAAGCGCACAGACTCACTCATAACGAACTCCCGCAGGGCCAATGACTAATGCCCCGAGTGTCGGGCACCGGCGTTCTGGTCACAATAAACACGGCCCACGCTGAATGGTGCGCGATAAGGCTGGGGGATAAAGCGCCGGATTTGCTCTGTAGCAAGCGGGCTTGCCCGCGCGGGGGTGCGAAGCAGCCCTGACGGAGGTGTGCCCATCCATTTTTACGCCCGCCATGCCGCCGAGCGCGGGCAAGCCCGCGTGTTACAGGTGCTCAGGAACAGGCGCGGATACGCGGCGGCGCGGCCAGTTGTTCGCGAAAAGCCAGGTAATGCCACAGCACCTGCACCGGCGCTTCCGCGTGGGGGTAATGGCCGATGCCGGGCAGGATCACGGTGTCGGCGCCGGGGATCAGTTGCCGGTAGCGCGCCACCATGTGGCCACCCGACACCGGGTCGGCTTCGCCGTCGATCACCCGCAGCGGTAAATCACCGCGCTGCATGGCGGCGACCCAGCGGTCGCGGTGCACGCGCCGTTCGGGCACGTAAGCCATGAGCCGGTGCAAGACGCGCGGCCCGTGGTTGCTGGCCACCAGGCTCCAGAAGTCGTCCAGGGCACTCTCGCTGGGGCGGGTGTGGGGGCCGAAGATCTGCCGGAAGTTCTTGACCAGCGTATCGCGGCTGAACGCCCGGCCGATCATCCAGCCCAAGGGGCTGAGCAGCAGTTTTTGCATCAGCACCGGGCGGTGGGTTTCCGGGAACAGCCCACCGTTGAGGAACACGCAACTGGCCAGGGCGCTGCGGCCTTCGTAATGGCGGGCCAGCAACTCTTGCGCAACGCTGTCGCCGTAGTCGTGGGCCAGCACATGCACGGGCTCACTGACCTGCACGTGGGCGAGCAAGGCCAGTTGCAGGTCGGCTTGCTCGATCAGGCTGTAGCGGTGCTGGCGCGGTTTGTCGGAGTCGCCGAAGCCGAGCATGTCGCAGGCAATCACCCGGTAGCGTTGGGCCAATGGTTGCCATAGGTAGTGCCAGTCCCAACTGGCGGTGGGGAACCCGTGGATCAGCAGCAGCGGTTCGCCCTGGCCTGCGGCCCAGTAACGGATGCGGTGGCCGCGAAACGTAAAGCTCTGCGCGCGTTTGCGCCACACGCTCAGGGGGATCTCGGCCAGTGGCATCATTCGCGGTATCCGCTGTGGTGTTGATCGAGTTTGCGCAGCAGCGCCGGCCAGGCCAGCGCGCCACCCATGCCCTGGGCACTTTTGGTGACACCGGCGACCATCGCCTTGGCGCCGGCGAGGATCTGCGGCTCGATGTGGATCAACTGCGCCGCACCGTTTTGCGCCAGCACCTGGATTTCGCAGGTGCGCTGGAAGGTGAACATCATCAAGAAGGTGTCGGCGATGGTGCCGCCACAGGTCAGCAGGCCATGGTTGTGCAGCATCAGAAAGTTATTCGGCCCCAGGTCGGCTTGCAGCCGGGCCTTTTCCTCAGGGTTGAGGGCCACCCCTTCATAGGCGTGGTAAGCCAGGCTCGACAGCACGAACAGCGACTGCTGGCTGATGGGCAGCACGCCCTGGCGTTGGGCCGACACGGCCACGCCGGCGGCGGTGTGGGTGTGCATGACGCAGGCTACGTCGTGGCGCACTTCATGCACCGCGCTGTGGATGGTGTAACCGGCGGGGTTGATCTCGTAGGGGCTGGCCATCAGTTTGCGCCCGGCCTGATCGACCTTGACCAGGCTGGAGGCAGTGATTTCGTGAAACATCAGGCCGAACGGGTTAATCAGAAAATCTTCGGTGCCCGGCACCTTAGCCGAGATGTGGGTGAAGATCAGGTCATCCCAACCGTGCATCGCCACCAGGCGATAGCAGGCCGCCAGGTCAACGCGGGCCTGCCATTCGGCGGCGCTGACGAGGTCTTTGACACTGGTGGACGACGGGGCTGGGGCTGGGCTCACGGCAACGGACCTCGCGTTGGGTTTTTATTGTTCAGCGAATGTCCTGGCAGTCTAGTCAGGTGGCGCGTGCGCCGTAGTTGCATTGGCAGCCAGCTTACTGGCCGAGGGAGTCATCCTGGCGCAAGGTTGCTACAACAGGGCGGCCAACAATGGCGCGGCGAACAGGTTGAGCAACCCGGTCAGGACCATCACCAGGCCCGCCACCGAGCCCTCTTCACCGCCCACTTCCTGGGCGCGGCTGACCCCGGCACCATGGGCGCCCACGCCGAACAGCGCACCGCGGGCCAGGGCGCTGCGCAGCGGCAGCCACTTGAGCAGAATGCCGCCGAGCAAGGCACCGAACACCCCGGTGAACATCACGAACACGGCCGTCAGCTCCGGCACGCCGCCCAGATCGTGGGCCAGGGGCATGGCAAAGGGCGTGGTGATGGAGCGCGGCACCAGGGACATGGTTACCGAACTGTCCAGCGCCAGGGCCTTGGCCAAACCGTAGGAACTGGCAATCGAGGCCACGCTGCCTGCCAGCATGCCCAGCGACAGCGCCGACCAGTGCCGGGCAAGCAAACGCCGTTGCTGCCAGATTGGCACCGCGAAGGCCACGGTCACCGGCCCCAGCACCAACATAAGCCAATGGGTGTTGCGGGCGTATTCGGCGTAGGCCGTGTGCAGCGGCACCGCCAGAGCCAGCAGCAGCGCCGGCACGAGGATCAGCGGCGACAACACATAGCGCCCGGTGCGCCGGTAGAGCCAACGGCTGAACAGGTACGCGCCCAGGGTCAGCAGCAGCCAGAACACCGGCATCGGTTCAAACGTCATGGCGAGTCCTCCAGCGGCACACCCATTCCACGGTGAACGCGGTGACCAGCATCACCAGCAAGGTGCTGACGCCAATCACCAGCAGGATGCGCCAGCCGTCATGGCGTAGCAGGCTGCCGTAGTCCAACAGGCTCATCAGCGCCGGGATAAAAAACAGCAGCATTTCCGCCAACAGCAGGCCCGCGCCCAATTGCAACGCGGCAGGCTTGACCACGCCCGAGGCGAACGCCAACAACAGCAACGCCAGGCCAATCACCCCGCCGGGAATCGGCCAACCCAGCCACACCGCCAACTGGCAGCCCAACAGGTAGATCGCCAACAGGATCGCCAACTCGCCCAATAGGCGGGCCAGATGTTTTAACGCAACAGGTTTCATGGTGGGGGTCCTCAGAGAGGCTCAGTTTAAAGAAACCCCTTCCATCCCCAAAACGAATTGTTAGACTACAAGCCATTCCAAACTAGAATCACACCATGGAATTCAAACACCTGCGCAGCTTCGTCGAAGTCATCCACCAGGGCGGCTTCACCCAAGCGGCGAAAACCCTCAACGTCAGCCAATCGGCAGTCAGCAAGCAAATCGCCCAATTGGAACAGAGCCTGGGCACCCCGCTGCTGGATCGCCTCGGCTCCCATATCCGCCTCACCGCCGCTGGCCAAGTCGTCCTGCAACGGGGCGAAGCCATGCTCCGCCAGCACAACGAATTGCTCAGTGAACTGGACGACTTAAGCCAACTGGCCAGGGGCGAACTGCGCCTGGGCCTGCCGTTGCTGGGCAGTGATGCGCTGTTTGCCGGGTTGTTTGCCGAATATCGCCGACGTTACCCCAACATCACCGTGTATTTGCTGGAGGGCGGCAGCCGTAGCATCGAGCAAGCGGTGCTCAGTGGCGAACTGGAGCTGGGCGGCAGCCTGCAACCCAAGGACCCGCAATTTGCCTTCCAGCCCTTCTGCGACGAGCCGCTGGACGCCTTGCTGCCCGCCGATCATCCCTTGGCCGGGCAGGCTGTGATTGGCCTGGAAGAATTAGCAGATACGCCGTTCCTGCTGTACCAGCGCAGTTTTGTCCTCAATGACCGTTTGCACCAGGCTTGCCAGCAACTGGGCTTCACCCCCCGCGAGGGCGGGCGCAGTGGCCAGGCCGATTTTCTCGCGGCGCTGGTGGCCGCGGGCCAGGGCGTGGTGCTGCTGCCGCGGCTGGTGGCGCGAGGCCTGGTGCGCGAAGGCGTTATCCTGCGCCCGTTGCGGGCGCCGGACTATTTGCGTTGGGACATTGCCTTTATCTGGCGCGAGGGCGCGTACCTGTCAAAGGCTGCCCAGGCCTGGCTGGCCCTGTTGCGCGAGCGCCCGGTTACTTGAGGGCGTGGATGAAGTCGGCGATCCATGGCTCGGAATCGCGGTCCGGGTTGATGGTTTCGCTAGCGTCCAGGCGCAGCATCGGCAGCACCTCACGCACGCCCAACTCCTCGAACAGTTCGTGCATTTGCTCCCCGCCACTGCAAAAGGTGTCGCCGTAGCACGAATCGCCCAGGCCGATTACGCCGCCGGGCAAACCGCGCCAGGCACCGGGCAACTGGTCACGAAGGCTGGCATACAGCCCTTGCAGGTTGTCTGGCAGCTCGCCCAGGCCGGTGGTCGAAGTCACCGCCAACAGGGCGTCGGGGGCAAATTCCAGGAACTGCTCCAGGCTTGCCCGGGGGTTGTGCATCACATCGAAACCCGCGGTTTTGAGCAATTTCGCAGCGTTCTGTGCGACGTCTTCCGATACGCCGTACACCGAACCGTTAAGAATGGCGACTTTCATCAATCTGATCCTGAGGCTGATACAAAGACCGCGATACTAGCAGTGCGCAGGAAAAAAATGCGACTGCCTCTCAATTAGAAATGATGGCAAGTGGACAGTTGCCGATCTTGCCTTAAAATCCCCGGCTACCGCGAATGACCGGACAGCTTGCCGATGATAAATGCCCACCTGCTGCAAATGGTCATCAACGCCTCCCACGACGGCATCGTCATCGCCGAGAAAGAAGGCGAAGACAACATCCTCATCTACGTGAACCCGGCCTTCGAGCGCATGACCGGCTACAGCAGCGACGAGATTCTGTACCAGGACTGTCGCTTTTTGCAGGCCGGCGACCGCGACCAACCGGCATTGGCGCTGATCCGCGACGCCCTCAACCGACGCCGCTCGTGCCGCGAAGTGCTGCGCAACTACCGCAAGGACGGCACGCCGTTCTGGAACGAGCTGTCGTTATCGACGGTGCTCAACGAGAACGACCAACAGACGTACATAGTCGGGGTGCAGAAGGATGTCTCGGCCCAGGTTCGCGCTGAACAACGGGTGCAGAAGCTGGAAAACCAAGTGGCCGAGTTGCAGGCGCAATTAAGCGCGCTCCAGGCGACGGGCGGCGCAAACAAGACCGCGAATTAATTGTCATTAACTACAATCACCCCTGAACCTGCCCTTTTTCTCGAGTTCGCCATGCACCGTGACACCCTCCTGACCCAGGATGAGCTGGATTTCATCCAGACCATGCAGCACAACCCGCAGCTCAATGTGCGGGATGCGACCTCGAGCCTGTTGGTCAACGGCGGTTCGCAGATCCGCGATCTGCTCACGCGCCTGGCGGCCAACGAGCAAGTGACGATTCAAGCGCAATTCGAAAACCAGCAGATGACCTTTCCCCTGCACCTGGTGGAAGACGAATTCCACGCCTTGCACCTGCGCCTGGGTGTGCCGAGTATTTTTGAAGACGGGCCGATGGTTCGCCCCTGGCGCCTGGCGCTGGAAGAGCCGGTGCCCCTGGAGAATGCCCATGGCCAGCCCGCAGCCCTGTGGGTACACGAGGTGTCGTTCAAAGGCGTGCTGGTGGAAATCCGCAACCGCACCAAGCCGCCGCGCCAGTTCGCCCAGTGGTTCAGCCCCTCAGGCTATGAGCGCATTGCCCTGCGCGGCAGCTTCGAGCGCGAAACCGCCCAAGGCTTCTTCGCCTATCGCCTGAACCAGAGCGACACGGACGAAACCGAGCGCCTGCGCCAGTTCATCCTGCAACAGCACCGCCTCAGCCATCCGGCCCTGCATAGCTGAGCCACTCAGGTATCCAGCGTACCGCTGAGAAACCGCATCAACCGCCGCTGCATCAAAGGCCCTTCGCTACCCAGGCGACCGATCGAGGTGCCGGCCAGGCTTTCCTGAAGCAGGTCAGCGGTAGCGCCCGCCAGCATCAGCGGGCAATCCAGGCTCATCGCCAGGCGATTGAGGCGCCGTGGCCACTCCGGCGCCGGGGCATGGTTGCCGAACAGCACCAGCGCCTGGGGCTTGATCCGCTCGCACAGCAAGGTCAATTCATCGAAAGGCTGGCCCAGCGCCAACACCCGCACCTCAACCTGCTCGTTACCCAGCAACAGCGCCGCCACCAGCAATTCGAGTTCGTAGCTGGGTTCGGTAAGGGCGCTCAGCAGGATCTTGTGCGGTTGTTCGCCGCGCAAAAACAGCAAGCGTTGAGACACCCGGGTGCGCAGAAAGCTGTCGAGCATCAGCCATTCGCTGGCCTGGCCAAAGCCCCGGGGCTGCTGCATAAGGCTTTTCCACAACGGCAGCAGAATGTCCTGGAACACCACCGCCACGGGGTAGCTGGCGAATACCTGGCCATAGAGCCGCTCCAGGTGCCGCTCGTCAAAGGCAGCGAGGGCACCGCGCAGGCGGCTTTGCCACTGTTCGTATTCCTGGCGGGCGCCTGGCGCGTCGGCATAGGCGTGAACACTGCTGTTTTTAGCCAGGATCCGGCCGATCTTGCTCACCGCCACACCGCGTTCGATCCAGTGCAGGATGCTGCGCACCCGCTCGATATCGGTCATGGAATACAGGCGATGCCCACTTTCGGTGCGTGTGGGCACGATCAAACCATAGCGCCGCTCCCAGGCACGCAGGGTGACCGGGTTGACGCCAGTCAGGCGTGACACTTCCCGAATCGGGAACAGGTCTTCTTGCTGGAGCTGTCGGGACGCCGTGGAAGATCCGTGAAGTTCGGTGATAACAGGCATGTTCTGCGGGAAAGGTCCGAAAAAGTATTGGATCCCATTCTATCCCCGGCTCACCTGGGGATATCAAGTGCAGTTTGTCGCACACCGCGCTGGTGTATTTGATGGAATCGGGAATAATCCTTGCCTGAATTTCAACGCAGCCCACCACCCCGGCGCTGCGTGCAGTGCGCCCCTACCCGGGAACGCGCGTCAGCATTACGGAGATAAACCCATGTCGACCTCACCCGTCACCCTGATGGTGGCGCGCCGCGTTGCCGATGGCCGCTATCAGGACCTGATTGCCTGGCTCCACGAAGGCGAGCAACTGGCCACCGACTTCCCCGGCTACCTCGGGTCCGGCGTACTGGCCCCACCGCCCGACGATAACGAATTCCAGATCATCTTCCGCTTCGCCAATGAACAGACCCTGCACGCCTGGGAGCATTCTGTCTCGCGTACAGCGTGGCTCGCCCGTGGCAGCGACCTGTTCGCCCACCCTTCGGAACATCGGGTACGCGGCATCGACGGCTGGTTCGGCACCAGCGGCGCGCGCCCGCCACGCTGGAAGCAAGCCGTGGCGATCTGGCTGGCGTTCTTTCCAGTGTCGCTGCTGTTCAACTGGCTGCTGGGCCCGTGGCTCACCGACCTGGGACTGCTAAGCCGAGTGTTCGTCAGTACCCTGGCCCTGACGCCGCTGATGGTGTACCTGTTCATCCCACTCTCCACGCGCCTGTTGGCTAATTGGCTCAACGCCACGGCGACCCGCGCCCTGCCCGCCCCGACCGCTGCGCAGAACCCATAAGCGCGGGGCGCTGATGGCCCGTCGCTGGTATAGTTTTGCCCTACCTGTGACGCGAGCCGTACATGACCCAGCCCCCAGCCCCGATTCTTATCACCGGCGCCAGCCAGCGTGTCGGCCTGCACTGTGCGCTGCGCCTGCTCGAGGCCGGCCACCCGGTGATTGTCAGCTACCGCAGCGAACGCCCCGGCCTGCAAACCCTTCGCGAGCGGGGCGCGGTAACGCTGTTCGCGGATTTTTCCAGCGAGGCCAGCATCCTGGCCTTTATCGGCGAACTGAAAACCCACACCGACAGCCTGCGCGCCATCGTCCACAACGCCTCGGCGTGGCTGAAGGAACCTGCGGGCGATGAGGCGCAAGCCTTCACGCAGATGTTCAGCGTGCACATGCTCGCGCCCTACCTCATCAACCTGCATTGCGCGCCGCTGCTGGAGCGCTCGAGCCCGGCGGATATCGTCCACATCAGCGACGACGTGACGCGCAAGGGCAGCAGCAACCACATCGCCTACTGCGCCAGCAAGGCCGGGCTGGACAGCCTGACCCTGTCGTTCGCCGCCCGCTATGCGCCGCACATCAAGGT
The DNA here is from genome assembly GCF_059862525.1 of Pseudomonas sp. MF08875. NCBI lineage: Bacteria > Pseudomonadati > Pseudomonadota > Gammaproteobacteria > Pseudomonadales > Pseudomonadaceae > Pseudomonas > Pseudomonas sp. MF08875. The sequence goes on along the minus strand of NZ_JCBCUW010000057.1, from coordinate 13,462 downwards.
CAACGCTATCGCCCCGGCCCTGGTGCTGTTCAATGAGGGCGATGACGCGGCCTACCGGGCCAAGGCCTTGGCCAAATCGGTGATGGGCGTTGCGCCCGGTAGCGAGGCGATTTACCAGGGCCTGCGTTATCTGCTGCAAAGCCCTTGTGTCACAGGCACCACCCTGACCGTCAATGGCGGGCGGCACCTCAAGTAGGCGGCCCCCGCGGAGGATGTTGTATGACGCTGTCCCTGCCCCAGCATTACCGGCAAATCCTCATCGGCCTGGGCGAAGACCCCACGCGCGAAGGCTTGCAAGACACCCCGGCACGCGCCGCCAAGGCCATGCAGTACCTTTGCCACGGCTATGGGCAGAGCCTGGAGGACATCGTCAATGGCGCCCTGTTCGCGTCAGATAGCGACGAGATGGTGATCGTTGCCGACATTGAGCTGTACTCACTGTGCGAACATCACCTGCTGCCCTTTATCGGCAAGGCCCACGTGGCGTACATCCCCACCGGCAAGGTGCTGGGGCTGTCGAAGATCGCGCGCATCGTCGATATGTACGCGCGGCGCTTGCAGATCCAAGAGAACCTCACGCGGCAGATCGCCGACGCGGTGCAGCAGGTCACCCAGGCCGCCGGCGTGGCGGTGGTGATTGAAGCCAAACACATGTGCATGATGATGCGCGGGGTCGAGAAGCAGAACTCGACCATGAACACCTCGGTGATGCTCGGCGCCTTTCGCGAGTCGAGCAACACCCGCCAGGAATTCCTGCAACTGATTGGACGGAGCAAGTAGCAATGCCACAACTACAACCAGCAATGGCCCGCATCCGCGTCAAGGACCTGCGCCTGCGCACCTTTATCGGCATCAATGAGGACGAAATCCTCAACAAGCAGGATGTGCTGATTAACCTGACCATTCTCTACGCCGCCCAGGATGCCGTGCGCGACAACGATATCGACCACGCCCTGAACTACCGCACCATCACCAAGGCCATCATCGCCCACGTCGAGGGCAACCGCTTTGCCCTGCTCGAGCGCATGACCCAGGAACTGCTGGACCTGGTGATGCAAAACGCCTCGGTGCTGTACGCCGAAGTCGAAGTGGACAAACCCCATGCCCTGCGCTTTGCCGAGTCGGTGTCGATCACCCTGGCGGCCAGCCGTTAACCCTCCCGGACCCTGCCCCTATGTCTCCTCAAGAACGCCTGGAACTCGAAGCCGCCGCCTTTCGTCGATTGGTGGCGCACCTGGACAGCCGCAAGGATGTGCAGAACATCGACCTGATGAACCTCGCCGGGTTCTGCCGCAACTGCCTGTCCAAGTGGTACAAGGCCGAGGCCGACGAGCGCCAGATCGAGGTCAGCCTCGATGACGCCCGCGAAGTGGTGTACGGCATGCCGTACGCCCAGTGGAAAAGCCAATACCAGAAAGAAGCCAGCGCCGAGCAGCAAGCGGCGTTCGCCAAAGGAAAAACCCATGACTGACCTCGACACCCTGCGTGCCAGCCTCGACAGCGGCGCGCACGCCTTCGCCGACACCCTGGCCTTTATCGCCGCGGGCTACGACTACCAGCCCCAGGCCTTCACCAACGGTGGCGTAGCAAATGCCGCCGGGCAGAACGAAGGCTCGTGCAAGACCCTGGGCCTGGCCTTGCTTGAAGGTTTGAGCGACCAGCATGCGCTGCTGGCCTTTGGCGAGCACTACCGTTCGGTCCTGGCCACGCCCGAAGGCAGCGACCACGGCAATATCCGTGCATTGATCGCCCATGGTTTGGCTGGCGTACAGTTCACCGCCCCGCCCCTGAGCCGGCGCTGAACCCGGCCCTTACAGGCATAAAAAAACCGGCCTGAAACTCAAGCCGGTTTTTTCGTTGCAGCGCCTTAGAGCGCTGCGTTCTGCAGGTCGTCCAGGTAGCGCTCGGCGTCCAGAGCGGCCATGCAGCCTGCGCCGGCCGAGGTGATGGCCTGGCGGTACACGTGGTCGGCCACGTCGCCTGCGGCGAAGATACCTTCCACGCTTGTGGCGGTGGCGTTGCCTTCGGTGCCGCTCTTGATGACCAGGTAGCCATCCTTGAGGGTCAGTTGGCCTTCAAACAACGAGGTGTTCGGGGTGTGGCCAATGGCGATGAACACGCCATCGACTTTCAGCTCGTCGAAGCTGCCGTCGTTGTTCTTCAGGCGCGCACCGGTCACACCCATGTTGTCGCCCAGCACTTCGTCCAGGGTGGCGTTGAGCTTGAGCACGATCTTGCCCTCGGCAACCCGCGCATGCAGCTTGTCGATCAGGATCTTCTCGGCGCGGAAAGTCTCGCGACGGTGGATCAGGGTCACTTTGCTGGCGATGTTGGCCAGGTACAGGGCCTCTTCCACGGCGGTGTTGCCACCGCCAACCACGGCCACTTCCTTGTTGCGATAGAAGAAGCCATCGCAGGTCGCGCATGCCGAAACGCCTTTGCCCATGAAGGTTTCTTCGGACGGCAGGCCCAGGTAACGGGCGCTGGCGCCGGTGGCGATAATCAGCGCATCGCAGGTGTAGACGGCGCTATCGCCGGTCAGGCTGTACGGCTTGGAGGCGAAATCCACCGCATTGATATGGTCGAACACGATCTCGGTTTCAAAGCGCTCGGCGTGCTCTTTCATCCGCTCCATCAGGGCAGGGCCCGTCAGGCCATGGACGTCGCCGGGCCAGTTGTCGACTTCGGTGGTGGTGGTCAGTTGGCCGCCGGCCTGCATGCCGGTAATCAGCAGCGGCTTGAGGTTGGCACGGGCAGCGTAGACCGCCGCGCTGTAACCGGCAGGGCCGGAACCGAGAATAATCACTCGCGAATGACGGACTTCAGGCATGACTCACTCCTATTGATCGGTTCGGGCAGCAAGGGCACGGAACCGATAAACCTGCGGAAATAAAAAAAGGGTTGCCAAAGCGCTTGGGGAAGGCTTGAAACCGGCAGCCCTGAAAAATAGTGGGTGCAGCGTATCGAGGGGGGGAAGATTAAGGAAATACGGTTTAACAATCCAGCTCATAGGTGGTCTCTATCTGTAACGCCTCTGTTTAACAGCCCCTTTGTTACAGCTAATGTCGAGGCCATCACTGTGCTTTCACCCCCGGGGCAAAGCCGGTAAGGTCGGCGCGTTTTCTCACTGCAAGGAACCCTTTATGCCCGCCCCCGTTCTGTCCGGCCCGCAATACCTGCGCGAAGGCCTGAAACTGGTCTTGAGCCCGGGCCTGCGCCTGTTCGTCCTGTTGCCGCTGCTCATCAACCTGGTGCTGTTCGTCGGATTGATCTACCTGGCCGGCCATTACTTCAGCCTGTGGGTCGATACGCTGATGCCGTCGCTGCCCGACTGGCTGAGTTTCCTCAGCTATGTGCTGTGGCCCTTGTTCGTGGTGCTGGTGGTGCTGATGGTGTTTTTCAGCTTCACGATGCTGGCCAACATCATCGCCGCGCCGTTCAACGGTTTCCTCGCGGAGAAAGTCGAAGTAGTGGTACGCGGCACCGATGACTTCCCGGCCTTCAGTTGGGGCGAGTTGTTCGCCATGGTGCCCCGCACCCTGGCGCGGGAAATGCGCAAGCTGGGCTACTTCCTGCCCCGGGCCCTCGCGCTGCTCATCCTCTCGTTCATCCCCGTGGTCAACCTGATCGCCGCGCCGCTGTGGCTGCTGTTTGGCGTGTGGATGATGGCCATCCAATACATCGACTACCCGGCGGACAACCACAAGCTGGGCTGGAATGAAATGCTCGCCTGGCTACGCGAGAAGCGCTGGCAGAGCCTGGGCTTCGGCGGCATCGTCTACGTGGCGCTGCTGATTCCGGTGGTCAACATCCTGATGATGCCGGCTGCCGTGGCCGGCGCCACACTGTTCTGGGTGCGCGAGCGCGGCGCCGAGAACCTGCCTACCCACCAAGGCTGAACCGGCGTCATAAATCCATCACCGCACTGACATCTGCACGACATGGCCCGGGGTGACACTCAGGCCATGACAGCCGCCCTACGCATCACCCTGGTTACCGAAACCTTCCCCCCGGAAATCAACGGCGTGGCCAGCACCCTGGCCCACTTCTGCGATGGCTTGCGCGCGCGCGGCCATCGCATTGAGTTGGTCCGCCCGCGCCAACCCGCTGACCACAACCGCCCCAACGACGAGCTCCTCATGCTCTGCCGGGGCTGGCCACTGCCGGGTTACCCGGGATTGCAGTGGGGGCAATCGTCGATGCACAAGCTGCTGCGCCGCTGGAAACGCCAACGCCCGGATGTGCTGTACATCGCCACCGAAGGCCCGCTGGGGCTGTCGGCCCTACGCGCGGCGCGGCGCCTGGGGATAGCGGTGGTCAGCGGCTTTCATACCAATTTCCAGCAGTATTCGCGCCTGTATGGCCTGGGGCCACTGAGCCGCCTGCTGACCCACTACCTGCGCGGGTTCCACAACCGCTCGCACCTGACCCTGGTGCCCAGCCTCAGCCAACACCTGGAGTTGGCACGGCGCCACTTCGAGCGTTTGGCCCTGCTTACTCGCGGTGTGGACAGCCACCTGTTCAACCCGGCCAAACGCCGCGATGAGCTGCGCCGCCAGTGGGGCCTGGAGAACGACGATATCGCGGTGATTTACATCGGGCGCCTGGCCCCGGAAAAAAACCTCGGCCTGCTGCAACGCTGCTTCGCGACCCTGTGCAGCAGTTATCCACAGCGGCGCATGAGGTTGATCCTGGTGGGCGATGGGCCGCAGCGTGGCTCGCTGGAAAAAGACCTGCCCGATGCCGTGTTCTGTGGTGCGCAATGCGGCGAGGCACTGGCCGAGCACTACGCCTCGGGGGACGTATTTTTGTTCCCCAGCCTCACCGAGACCTTCGGCAACGTCGTGCTCGAAGCCCTGGCTTCAGGCCTGGGTGTGGTGGCGTATGACCAGGCTGCCGCCGCCCAGCATATTCGCCACGGCTACAACGGCGTGCTGGCGATGCCCGGCGACGAGGCGGCGTTCTGCGATGCGGCGGCCTGGTTGCTGGAAGAGCGCGAAAGCCTGCGCCGAGTGCGCCTCAATGCCCGGCAACACGCCGGCCGCCAAGGCTGGCCGGCAGTGATCGAAGAGTTGGAAGGGTATTTGCGCGCGGCGAGTGCGTCGGCCAAGGGTGTGGCGGCCCTTGAGGGTGGCGCGGGGAACGCCACCCCGGACGCCCTTAAACCAGGCTCATCAGGGCTTCGCGGCTGAACGGCAGGATGTCCTGCTCGCGGCCTTCGCGCACTTTCACAGCCCAGTCCGGGTCCACCAGCAGGGCGCGGCCCACGGCTACCAGGTCGAACTCGTCGTTGTTCAGGCGTTCCAGGAGTTTTTCCAGGCTCGCCGGTTGGGCGACTTTGTCGGTGTTGACCATAAATTGCAGGAATTCGCCGTCCAGGCCCACGCTGCCCACGGTGATGGTCGGTTTGCCGGTCAGTTGCCGGGTCCAACCGGCCAGGTTGAGGTCAGAGCCTTCGAATTCCGGCTCCCAGAACCGCCGCGTCGAGCAGTGGAAAATATCCACCCCGGCGTCGGACAACGGCTGGAGAAACTCCGCCAGCGCCTCGGGGGTTTGCACCAGGCGAGCGGTGTAATCCTGCTGCTTCCATTGGGAAAACCGCAGGATGATCGGGAAATCCTTACCGACCGCCGCACGCACGGCCTGAATCAGTTCAATGGCAAAACGCGAGCGATTGGCCAGGTTGCCACCGTATTCGTCGGTGCGCTGGTTGCTGCCCTCCCAGAAGAACTGGTCCACCAGGTAACCATGGGCGCCGTGGATTTCCACGCCGTCCATGCCGATGCTCTGGGCATCCTTGGCGGCCTGGGCGAAGGCGCCGATCACGTCCTGGATGTCTTGCTTCGTCATGCCGTGGACCACCACCTGGCCGTCCTTGAGTTTTTCCATCGGGCCATAGGCCGGCACGCTGGCGTCCGGCTCGGTGCCGATGCGACGCACGCTGCCCACGTGCCACAACTGCGGAACGATCTTGCCGCCCTCGGCGTGCACCGCGTCCACGACTTTCTTCCACCCGGCCAGGGCCGCGTCGCCATAGAAATGCGGCACGTTCGGGTAGCCGTTGGAGGCCTTGTGCCCAACGGTAGTGCCCTCGGTAATGATGAGGCCCACGCCGGCCGCGGCGCGGCGGCGGTAGTACTCGATAACTTTGGAATTGGGCACGCCGCCGGGCGAGAACGAACGGGTCATGGGCGCCATCACCACGCGGGTCGGCAGCTCCAGGGAGCCGAGCTGAAAGGGTTTGAACAAGGCTTGGACAGGCATCGCATTCTCCGCACGCACAGGATTTTATGACGGCAATAATATGGAGCCATCACAGCACTGAACAGCACTATTGATTCCGGTGATTAAGGGGTAGAAGCCTACAAGTAAGCGCAGGCGAGGTTCGGCGCGAGCGCGCCGCCTCCCGCCGTGCACGCCATCAGGCCAGGGCTTTTTCGATGGCCTGCACCACGCTTACATCATCCGGTGCGGTGCGCGGCGAGAAACGCGCCAAGACGCGGCCGTCCTTGCCGACGAGGAATTTCTCGAAGTTCCAGGTGATGTCCCCCGGAAACTCCGCGCCCTCGCCCGCCAGCAGGCGATACAGCTGATGGCGTTCCGGCCCGTTAACGTCCAGCTTGCCGGCCAGCGGGAAGCTCACGCCGTAGTTGAGGCTGCAGAAATCCTGGATCTCTTGGCCCGTGCCCGGCTCCTGCCCGGCAAACTGGTTGCACGGCACGCCCAGCACACTGAAACCCTGGCCCTTGAATTGCTGGTAGAGGTTTTCCAGCGCTGCGTACTGAGGCGTCAACCCGCACTTGGAGGCGACGTTGACCACCAGCACGACTTGCCCCTTGAGCGGCGTCAGAGGAAGGGCCTTGCCGTCCAGGGCGGTGAGATTAAGGTCGTGAAAAGCACTCATGGCGAACTCCAAAATTCCCGTGTTTTCTTGAAACCTGCCGACAGCGTTCACCATCGCCAACTGCCACCGACTAAAAAGGCGCCCTCGGGCGCCTTTCCAGATCAGTGAGCTTAGCCCACAAAATCAGTGGTGATGACCGCCTTCGCCATGCACGTGACCATGGGCGATTTCTTCTTCGCTGGCGTCACGGATATCAACGATCTTGACCTGGAAGGTCAAACGCTGGCCGGCCAATGGGTGGTTGCCGTCAACGGTCACGTCGTCGCCGTCCAGGTCGCGGATGGTGACGATCTGCATCTGGCCATCCGGTGCCGACGCGTGGAACTGCATGCCCACTTCCAGCTCGTCGACGCCTTCGAACATGCTGCGGCTCAGGGTGCTGACCAGTTCGGCAGCGTATTCGCCGTAGGCATCTTCAGGTTCAACGGCCACGGTCAGTTCATCACCGACGCTCTTGCCATCGAGGGCTTTTTCCAGGCCCGGGATGATGTTGCCTGCGCCTTGCAGGTAGACCAGCGGCGCGCCGCCGGCTGAGCTGTCGATGACCTCACCAGCGTCGTTGGTCAGGGTATAGTCGATGGAGACAGCCTTATTGGCGGCGATCAGCATGGGGCGAGACCTTTTGCATAAGAATGAAGAACGGGCAAGTTTAGCGAAGCAAACGAGCGAAAGCGACCACAACCCGGACAAACGGCCGATGCCAGGGGGCAGTACGGTCAGCGGTTTTCATCAGGACGAAGATGGCCACTGGGTTGCGCTGCTGTCGTGCGGCCATAGCCAGCACCTGCGCCACCAACCGCCCTGGCAATCGCGGGCCTGGGTCGAGGATGCGCACGCGCGCCAGGCAAAAATAGGCCAGCCCTTTGACTGCGGTTGGTGTGCTCAAGGCCCGGTTAGCGATAACCTTAGCGGCTGATACCCGGCAAAAGGCCAGTTATAGGCCAGCGCCTGCCATGCAACTTCCGAGAATCCGCATGCAAACTTTTTTTATCGCACCCACCGATTTTGGCGTGGGCCTGACCTCCATCAGCCTCGGGCTGGTGCGCACCCTCGAACGGGCCGGGCTGAAAGTCGGCTTCTTCAAACCCATCGCCCAGCCCCACCCGGGCGACACAGGCCCGGAGCGCTCCACCGAACTGGTGGCCCGCACCCACGGCCTGAAACCGCCGCAGCCCCTGGGCCTGGCCCATGTCGAGCGGATGCTGGGCGATGGCCAGCTCGATGAACTGCTGGAAGAAATCATCACCCTTTACCAGCAAGCGGCCGTGGGCAAGGACGTGCTGGTGGTCGAAGGCATGGTGCCGACCCGCAGCGCCAGCTATGCCGCACGGGTCAACCTGCACCTGGCCAAGAGCCTGGATGCCGAGGTGATCCTGGTTTCGGCCCCGGAAAACGAAGTGCTCACCGAACTCTCCGGGCGCGTGGAGTTGCAGGCCCAACTGTTCGGCGGGCCGAAAGACCCGAAAGTGCTGGGTGTGATCCTCAATAAGGTGAAAACCGACGAAAGCATGGAGGCCTTCGCCGCGCGCCTGAAGGAGCACTCGCCGTTGCTGCGCAGTGGCGATTTCCGCCTGCTGGGTTGCATTCCGTTCCAACCCGAACTTAATGCCCCGCGCACCCGCGACGTGGCCGACCTGTTGGGCGCCCAGGTGCTCAACGCCGGGGACTACGAAACCCGGCGCATGAGCAAAATCATCATTTGCGCGCGCACCATGCGCAACACCGTGGAGCTGCTCAAGCCCGGCGTGCTGGTGGTGACCCCGGGGGACCGCGACGACATCATCCTCGCCGTCAGCCTCGCGGCGATCAACGGCGTGCCCCTGGCCGGCCTGCTGCTGACCAGCGATACCCTGCCCGACCCGCGCATCATGGACCTGTGCCGTGGCGCGTTGCAGGCCGGGTTGCCGGTGTTGTCGGTGAGCACCGGTTCCTACGACACCGCCAACCAGTTGAACGGTTTAAACAAGGAAATCCCCATCGATGACCGCGAACGTGCGCAGATCATCACCGACTTCGTCGCCAGCCACCTGGACGCCAAATGGCTGCACCAGCGCTGCGGCACCCCACGGGAAATGCGCCTCACCCCGGCGGTGTTCCGCTACCAGTTGATCCAGCGCGCCCAGCTCGCCAACAAGCGCATCGTGTTGCCCGAGGGCAGCGACCCGCTGACCGTACAGGCCGCGGCCATTTGCCAGGCCCGTGGCATCGCCCGCTGCGTGTTGCTGGCCAAACCGGACGATGTGCAAGCCGTGGCCCGTGCCCAGGGCATCGAACTGCCCGAAGGCCTGGAAATTCTCGACCCGGACCTGATTCGCGAGCGCTACGTTGAGCCTATGGTGGCCCTGCGCAAAACCAAAAGCCTGAACGCGCCCATGGCCGAGCAGCAACTGGAAGACACCGTGGTGATCGGCACCATGATGCTGGCGCTCGATGAGGTGGACGGCTTGGTGTCCGGGGTCATCCACTCCACCGCCAATACCATTCGCCCGGCCCTGCAACTGATTAAGACCGCGCCTGGCTGTACCCTGGTGTCGTCGGTGTTCTTCATGCTGTTCCCCGACCAGGTGCTGGTGTACGGCGACTGCGTGATGAACCCCCACCCCAGCGCCACGGAACTGGCGGAAATCGCCCTGCAAAGTGCCGACTCTGCCGCCGCGTTCGGCATCACCCCGCGAGTGGCGATGATTAGCTATTCCAGCGGTGAGTCGGCCAGTGGCGAGGAAGTGGAGAAAGTCCGCGAAGCCACCCTGCTGGCCCACGAGGCGCAAAGCACCCTGCTGATCGACGGCCCCCTGCAATACGACGCCGCCGCCAATGAACACGTCGCCCGGCAACTGGCGCCCAACAGCCTGGTGGCGGGCAAGGCCACGGTGTTCGTGTTCCCCGACCTCAACACCGGCAACACCACCCACAAGGCGGTGCAGCGCAGCGCCGATTGCGTCAGCCTGGGGCCGATGTTGCAAGGCCTGCGCAAACCGGTGAACGACCTGCCCCGCGGCGCGCAAGTCGATGACATCGTGTACACCATCGCCCTCACCGCGATTCAAGCGGCCAACCGACCTATGGATGCCTAAATGCTGGAATTTCTGCCTGCCCCCGTGCGCGGGGTGATCGCCTCGCTCTTACTGGCGCTGAACACGATCCTGCTGTGCTCGTTCCTGTTCTGCGTGGCGATCTTCAAGGTGCTGCCGTTCGCCCTCACGCAACGCTTCACCGCGTGGCTGATGAGCCACACCCACGAAGCCTGGATCAGCAACAACAAAGCCTGGATGGACCTGGTATGCCGCACCCGCTGGCACCTAGAGGGGTTGCAGGGCCTGGACTACCAGCACTCGTACCTGATTACCAGCAACCACCAGAGCTGGGTCGACATCATGGTGCTGCAGTACGTGCTCAACCGCCGCATCCGCCCGCTGAAGTTCTTCCTCAAGCAAGAGCTGATCTGGGTCCCGGTGATCGGCCTGGCCTGGTGGGCCCTGGGCTTTCCGTTCATGAAGCGTTACTCCAAGGCCTACCTGGAAAAACACCCGGAAAAAAAGGGCAAGGACCTGGAAACCACGCGCAAGACCTGCGCCAAGTTCCGCAATAACCCGGTGGGCATGTTCAACTTCGCCGAGGGCACGCGCTTCACCCCCAGCAAGCATGCCCAGCAGCAGTCGCCGTTCCGCTACCTGCTCAAGCCCAAGGCCGGCGGTATCGCCTTTGTTCTGGACTCCATGGGCGAACAGCTCCAATCCATCGTCAACGTGACCATCCACTACCCCGGTGGGCGCCCCGGCTATTGGGATTTGCTGTGCGGTAACGTCAAGGAGGTGGTGGTGCATTTCGAGGAAGTGCAGATCCCGCCCGAGTTCATCGGCAAGAACTACGAACAGGACGGCGAGTACCGGTTGCAGTTCCAGGGCTGGATCAATCAGCTGTGGGAAGACAAGGATGCGCTGCTGGAGCAGATGCATCGGGAGTATCCACGGACGCAATGACCGCTCCCACGCTCCGCGTAGGAACGATCACAAAAAAACCGCCGATGATCGCTCACCGGCGGGCATTTATAAAAGCCAGAGCTAATTCCCGCATTTCAATCCAAGACTACTTGACGCTTTCCTTCGCGCTAAAACTCTATTCCAAACACCATACTTACAAAGAATAAACAGTAAAAACAGAGACAAAACGCCCCACGCGACGACTATAAAATAATTCACAATGTTCTTGTATCGCGCCCATTCCAGAATTTTCTGACGACTTATCAACAACTCAAAATTATGATCATACACCGCCCAAACAAATCGCTCGCTCCGCTCCTGCTCTATGGCTACCCACAGCTTGCGCGACTTTATAATATTCAAGTTTCGGACATCCTCAGTAGAAGCCTCAATGACATAATCATGAATTTCATCACCTGTGCCAACACACAGATAAAGATTCGACGTAGTTTTTGAAATCCTTGAAATATCTTTATGTACAAAAGCGGCTTTCAATACGACTGTCTTTGGGGCAGAAGGTATTTCCAATATCCGATCATAATGATAAAAAACCCCCAAGGAGAATAATCCAAGAAGTGCAAGTAAAAAACCAGTTCCGAAAATACCAGGCACATAACCGGGGGGGGATTTCGTACCTCGCTCCCATCTCCCAACCTCCTGAGTGCCAACGCGGGCAACTCTAATGATTCTGTTAACGGACTAACCACCAAGTAGCCGATGATCACTCATCGGCACTTCCTCGGCTAGAGTTAGCCGCATATCAGCAAAAGCCTAAACGCAATCATTCGTCTCTCTCCAAAAATTGATGCCGTCCTAAACATATCCGTCACTACCGCCCGTGCAGCAGCCGTATTCATCACCATTATCATCAGCATTGCCAGGAAACTCCAGCGGCCCGATAGTTATAGTCGGAATAACATCGGGAATTGGAAATGGTACGACTGGGAGCGGAGGAACATAGACTCCTCCACCCTCATTTAAGGGATAAGGAATTACCACGGGTAGTGGTACTAACTCTCCTGTCCCAGGCATCCAATTGCAAGAAAGCATTTGATTGCCGTACGTATCTCTGATCGTATATTTATGCAGGATCTGCATATCCGGCGCGCAAACATAGTCAAGGTAACTATCTAATACCGTAGTTGCAAAAAATTTGCGGCGCTTGTTGTTATCTTTCTAAATGTTTCCGTGCTCCAAATTGAATAAACTCCTGCTCCGGCAGTAATAATTCCTAAACCGACAATGAGCGAAGGCGCAGCCCCAGCTAACACTGCCATTGTAGCTATGACACCAGCTACATTCCCGACAAGACTTAAAATATCACCTGCCTCTATCTTGGCGCCATCTCTCACATCTATTCCTATTTTCAGAAACGTAATTGTGCCTGCGACAATATTGGCAGGCATACTTACTATCGGCACGTAAGGACCCGCCAACTTCGTCACAGACGTCACACTCGCAATCACTGCACCGGTTTGCGCCGTCTAATTCAGCAGTACCATTCCGGTCCCGTTGACTATAAATTGATCCGAAACTGCCGTCGCGCCGGAGCCGACAGTCACACCTTCATTAACAACACCTACAAACATTACGGCTTTCCCTGCCATAACTTACTCCTTGATAACAGTTTTAAAGGCAAGCGTCATTCTTACCTGATCACACTTAACCGAAGGCGACCTTGCGGCATGTGGAATTCGCCCATCGAAAATTACCACCCTCCGCGACTTAGGAAGTACGGACTTGATAACGTTTTCTTTTTTATCATCATAAAAAACCAACTCCCCGCCCCAAGAGGTCGGCCAATGCTCATTACAGAAAATGATGACTGTTAGTCCAGGATGCGTCTTGTTATCTCGATGAATAATTGTGTCCTGTCCAAATGTTTGCCCGTTCGCATAGACACCTAATAAGGTGATATCGAAGCTATGCAACGTTAAGAACCTCTTCCAAAAACCGGCAAGAAAACTCCACAACTCGCTAGCCTCAAGCTCGTCTGCACAAGACTGGCGATCAGGACGACCTTTACCGGCAATAAATACGTGCCAGCAAGGTCTGACAAATGGAAGCTGCTCATAGTTTGGCCAATTATATCTCCAGACAGCACCTTAAAATTGTGATTTATGTGCTCCTCTTCATCACGGGTTAAGAAATCATCATTTACTAATATTTCGTCATTTATCTGCTCGATTTTTCGATTTTCACGCGCTCTCCTTTTCGCTGAAATCCCGTTTCAACATCAATAGTGAAAGTACAAATAGCAAAGACAGCGAACTTGCAATCCGTGCAAGTCATAAGACTACGATCTACGGCTACGCACGATGACTGGTGATTTTTAATCGTTTAATGCCATACGCTACCGCTCTCGACCACAAATATGAGAGTAGAGATGTGCGCACATGTTTTTATTTATTTCCAGCCCCACAACTCGCCTCCTGTCAACAACACTATTCCCGGCGGTTGCAGGAGCTGAGTGCAACACGGTTATTGAATTGAAGCGGGCGCATCGTGCCGCATAGTCATGGCGTTCTGCATCACCTCGCCCATCATTTCGATCGGACATTTGAAATCGAAGCGTTTA